>NZ_CP080468.1 GCF_022674245.1 Alicyclobacillus acidoterrestris | reverse complement strand
CGGTGTCCGCTTCGACCCTGATTGACGCAGCCACTTTTCGTACGTCGAATGAAACCGTCCGAGTGGCGTACGTGGATTCTCAGTCTCTGATGGTTTTCTCGGTCGTTCGAATGCCCTGGTCGTTGCTACCCGAATCTGTTTTCGCGCCATAGTCCCACTTAGTATCCAGAGAAGCCCGGCTAAGACAACTAAGGAACCTACTAAGCACGAAGCAATCTCAATCACCTCCTCCCTTCACTTTTTGCTAGCACCATTGCTACAATCTTGCTAGCAAGTTACTGGCTAGCATTCTAGAGTCGTGGTGAAGACCACTGTCTGTGAATATTATTCTGGGGCGTTTTTGTAACGTAATTTGTGACGAAAACGCTCCAGTTTAAACTTCTTTGGTTTTTACAACTTGTGAAATTCCCACAAAATAACTCACGAGTAAAATAAAGAAACCAACTTGAGCCACGCCATGCACATGCATAAGTGGCCAAGCAAACACAACCGCCACTACTGCTGCTAAAAACAGTCCCATTGCCACCATGCGATACATAGAGACAGATGCCGCAATTTCGTTTTGCGTCTTTACTTTTTCCGATAAAAGTTTGTGAATGACAGCCCAAACTTCCGTTAATCGAGCGTTCCACTGAGAGCCTTCAATCGTAACAGTAGATAACAACTCAAACTCTTTTAAACCAAGAGTCTGAGCACGAATTTTCATCGCCTTACCAACGTCCATCCCAGGAACCCGCCCGAGTTCATTGATGTATCGGAATTCCCTACGAATAACTGGGGATTTTGCTTCTTGCTCAATTTCTTGACACAGCTCGTGCAACGAGCTACTTTTCAAAACGTGCATCCCTGGTTCAATGACGTCCACCAAAAGGCGTTTTCGAAGTTTAACCACGTATCGAGAAGAAAGTTCCCCTACAATTTGTCTGGGGAAGAGCAATAGTAAGAATGCGACCGTCAATGAAATGGTAATCGGTATTCGCATAACTTCGTGTGTGAACAGAACCAACATAACCAGGCCAACTATTGCGTATTTCCCGTACTTCCGAACGGGTAGCGTTACACCGATACGATTAAGTTGAATTTGCAAGTTGTCGAGGTAACGCTGCCAATACGACGTTCGTTTACCGAGCATGACGACGTTTCCGAAGAACTGCCTCGTTTGGGTCAAAACTCGCCGGCGTTCCGTTCTCTTTGCTTCACCGAGTAACCAAACAGCAACCAGGATTAAGATAGAGACACCGACCGCGGCAGTCATTCGATTGATTCCTCCCCAGGGCTGAGAAGTTCTTCCGGGATCACTACGTCATACTTATAGGCTCGTTCAATCATGCGCTCAGAAAGACCATGGAAGATTACCTTGTTTGAACTGTACTTGCGCTCGAAGACTGGACGCCAATCAACACCATTGTCATTTGCTCCGAGAACTTCCCCGATTTCTGTGACAAGCGGCTTATTGTGAACTAGCTCGACACTGATTAGCTGTTGGAAACAAGTTGCAAACAGGTCAAATGCGTACGCTTCACTCGGTCGATCAGGAGACGACTTAAGCATATTGATATAAGCTTTAATCATCTTGCGTATTGTTTCTGCGTGCATTGTTGTCGAAAACAGGCCCGATGTCATCATCGCGACATCACTTGCCCGCATTGCTGTAAATCCGTCGCGCATCTCACCAACGAGTGTGTTTTGTGAGTTCAAACGCTTTACGTCAAATAGGTTTCTCCCAATCGTTATCTCGCCTTTGTCTTCACCGTTGGCTTCCTGCGTGTATAATCTCAGAAAGAAACCGCCTCGAATTTTTGCATCGGGTGTGTCCTCCAGCATTGCAGTTAATTCGTTTTGAGGAAGGTACTCCATAATGGCGTTTTGCAAAGTACTCTTCCCTGAACCCGTTGGTCCACCTATAAGAAATGATTCGCGAATACGGGCAAGAAACTCAAAATATAGCCGCATTCGTGCAGTGAACATTCCGGTCATCATCAGTTCTTCGAGTGAAAACGCGCGTCCAAATCGTCGTATGCAAAGAATCGGCTCATTTTGAAATAGGACGTATTCGCCATTTATCCATGTTGAGAAGCCGCACGCTTTGTCTCTGTATATCAATCTCGATCCGTCTGGAAAGATTGCATTCGTAGAGGCAGCTGAAAGGTCGAGGCGATATTCAGTTCCAAGCTTTCTTTCGATGTACCGTCTCAGTTCATCGTGAGATTCGAAGTGAATACGTTCCCCACTTTGATTGACAAACCAATGATTTTGACCGTATTCGCGATACATAATCCCATACTTTCCGAATACCCAGATGTCAGTAACATCGGGACGGCTTGCGTCCATAAGCGGTTGCAGAATGCCGTGGTGATACATGTGAATAGCCACTTGTTCAATTGCATCCCTGACATTAACCGCCAAACGCTCCACATCACCTTGCTGTATTGCCTTTGCGAGCCTTGCCTTTGTCTCCGCCTCCGTTGGTGCTTGACGAAGAAAATCAATGTCTTTGTTGTATATGAAATCGAGTAAAATTTTCACCTGCTGCTCCATAAGATTTCCGTCACCAATCTTACGTTCTTGATAGTTCTGACGGATGTTTCTTGATTCATCAACGACACGTTGTAAACTCCTGGAGCTATTTCTTTGAATTTGAGCCAGTACTTCTTCAGGATTTTCGATTGCCATGTGTTCCACCTCCGAGGTTTCATTTCGTTTTTGAACTTGGCAGTGACTGAAGAACCGTTGTGCCAGCCTGTTTCTGATTCGACAACCCTTGTGTGGCTTGAGACGTTGCCGCTTGAACGGCTGTCGATGAATTCGATGTAGTTGGCGTGATTTGAACGGCCTGCGCGGTTTGTACTTGTCCATCGCCCTGCTGTGATGCGGTCTGATTAATCATGAGTACCTGGACATTACTATTGGCCAAATTTTGTGCCATCGACAAATACGTTGTTTCAGGTAAAGTCAAGATTAACGTCATATTCTGGTTTTGATTGTTCGATTGATTATTCGGAACTGAATCGAAGCCTGTATTATTCAGTACAAGAACGTGATCAGCATGTAGTGTCGTCCCGTTTTGACCTTGTTCAACTAAATCCACATACGTGTCAGGCTGAATGTACTGGTCCATAGATCCCTGTTTGTATGAGATAGGAAACGTCACATTGGATGTGCCCGTGATGTTATTGACGAGCCCCTGTAATGAATTACTCGAACTTATCATTTGTGGGCGAACCTGCTCGTCAGGCAAAATAGTCATACTCGTCAGGTGTCCAACAATCTGCGAGGGGTTTAAGATCGCGTCCTTCTGCACTGCTTTCACAGGAATTTGTATCTTCGTCACGTCGGCAGCACTCACTTTGGTAAACGGTGGAATGGTTCGTGTTGCAACTACAACCGATTGGGTTCTCTGTGCTGCATATACCGCATAACCCGCAACCACCGCTGCACCGATGATTGCGAGCCCTGCCATGCTGCGAAGAACACTAGAGGTTTTCAAGCCTTACACCTCTTTTCCTACAGGCGTTTTGCGTTTACTTGAGCCAAAAAGCCATTCAAAGACACCTTTTTTCGGCTTGTACAGAGCTGGCAGATTCGTAACTGGTATAGTCATATCGAGTTGCTGTTCAAGCCATGGGACCATTGCTTTAGCTGAAGCCGCAGCCGGTTTTTCAAGGACAATTGCCTTGTGCTGATTCCGATACCTTTGAAATAACGGGTCTTCTGGGATTAAAAATACATGCTCGACGCCTAACTGTTTACGGACTTCCTCAATTTCAATCTCTCGATTTTTCCCGATATACGCACGCCCGAGCATAATGACCATTTTGTCCGTGGTCGTCCCACCGATGAGTGGATGAGTTGCACTCTGTATAGATTTCTTAAACTCGACGTATTGCATTTGGTCGTAGAGGCCAAACATGTATAACTTGTCCGCCTTTTGCATCAGATCCAGTGTTGTGTCTTCCCATGTAGACGGCATGTCAAACAAAATCAGATCGAAGTACGGCCGTGTTTGCTCAAGAATCCATCGGAACTCTTCCCGGCGAATCATTTCTTCACGGGACGCGGCTGTAATCATGTAGAAGCCATACTTTTCATGAAGTTCGATATTGTCGAAGACAGCACGTTCGGATAAGCCCTCAGGATTCTGTCGCATAAGATTTGTCCAGTGATGGGTTGTTAAATCTTGTTGCGAACCTGCGAGATAACCGAACAGACCTTTTGGATCCAAATCCACAACAAGCGTTTTACATCCTTCTTCGGCCGCATACGCTGCGAAATTGTAAAGTACACCCGTTTTTCCTGATCCCCCACCAAAATTGCGTAGAGATAAGAAACCGAGAATGTGTGCGCCTTTGACCGGTGGGCGAATAACTGAAGGCATCGGGACAGTTTTTACCACATGTTCCTCTTTTGATGTGGATACCGTCCTCTCTTGTGTCGCAGCCACTTGGTCCGCCTCTTTTAACTCAACTGGCTCTTTGTTTGTAGAAACATGATCTTTAACGTACGACAGCAGACTCTTCATTGTCACCATATCCTGTAACATTGGATATTTACGCCGCAATGACACAGTGACGCGCTCAGCAACCATGCAAACAGATAGACCCCATTCTTGCAGTTCGCGCACGGCTTCTGGGGTCGTTGCTTCATCGACAATAACCAGTTCAGGGGTCATTCCGGCTACTTCCCGCATGGTGCGACAATGCTCAACCTTATATCCTTTCAACTGATTCATTCGAGATGACGCATGAATTGAATCATCCAACAAGAGAATCTGCATGCCCTACTCCCCCTTCTATGTGGGTCACCAATTTATGAATCGCCGTTTGAACACCCGTAGAATGAAGAATCACCGGTTGTCCTTGGACCACTGCAAGAGATTGCTCAGGCTCGTATGGCACAAACACGACCTTTGCATTTGGCCAGTAATCCTCAAACTCAGCTTCGTCAATGGGCAAACGCGTTGGCGCCATATTAACGACCACAATATCTGCCGGAAGACTTTCAAGGTATCTGCAACGATGTAAATCTGTATTGGTCACAAGTACTCGAACTGTTTCCTGTGCAAACGAGTGATTAACTGATGCCAGGTAGTCTTGAAGAGCCATGTCATAAACTGCCACACCCGGAATGTGCGTAATGGTTTCCGTGACTGCTCGCAAGGAAATGGCTTCGTCTCCAAAAGGGTTACGCGTGTAGACGCGCAGGTTCCCGTCCTCAATGGCTGGAAGTACAGGTTCTGATAATGTTGCTTTCGCCTCATCTGCATCGCTTACGCCGTACCAGGTTGTCAGGCATGGGCGTAAACCTGCTTCCACATAGTTAACATGATTAGCCTGTGACAGTCGTTTCGCTACCTGGAGTCCGATAAACGTACTGCCTGCGCCGGAAGCTCCCGAAACCACGATTGCCCTTGTTGGTACCGTAGTTCGTTCTTCCTTTTGTTGTACTGCTACGTGGCTTATGTGCTGAAATACTGGATTTTTGGCACTGCTGTCGGTACTTTCTCCTCCCTCTTCTACAAACGCCATGTCCAGCCATTTGCGAGCCCCATCGATGGTAAGTTCCGTGATGAAATAACACGTCACTCCAAGTTTGGAGAGAGCGTCTTTAAACTCGTCTGTTTCCCGAACCGCCGCAATGTAGTACATTTTCAGTCCGATTTGAATAAACTGTTGAAGCTGTTGGATGATATACTCATCTGTTTTATCCTCAAATCGCATGTCACTAGATATAGCGCGTTGCCCCTTCAACGTCTCTACTTGTTGTTGTGCAAGTTCGTTTTGACTCGCGAGCCGTATACCATGCTTTTCTTCAAGTGGGGCGATTATATCTTTCATTTCTGGCAAGGCTGAGATGTCGTAGATAACCTTCACTGTTCACCATTCCTTTCTGTTAGTTAGTGGACAAACATACAAATGCTGTGCACCCTCGCTTCGACCGCGAAAAAGGAATAACGCTTCTTGTTCGTCGACATCTACCGATTCAAGATCCTCAATGTGGAACATCTTCGCCCACTTGGAAATCTCAATATCTGTTTCGTCATCCGTTAAAACAATCTGTGTATGAAATGATTCCATGTGTTCCATCGGAAATGCCTGAAAACGTTCCGCAGCGAGCCATACACCGTGCTTGCGATCCATAAGACGTTTAAGCGCTTCATATAGTGCAGTGCGGTCGTCTGTACTCAGTGCTCGATTAGCACCAAGATAAACTACGACAACGTGCTTGAGGGCCGGAATTTCTGTTTTGAGTACGTAAATTTCGTCCAAGGCATTGAGTAGAGTTGTAAGATTACGTGTTCGAATGATCACCGGTGAGGTGATTTGTTGTATAGCGTTTCTCTCAATTTGTGACCAACCATCACCAATAATATGGGGTTGCCCCATCATGCCGGTGGAACTCATATCGAGAACAAGAAATTTCCAGCCAAGCGATGTGAACATCTCGATCTGCTTGCGCAACCAAGGTCCTTTATAAGGATTCTCCTCCGAGCCAACGAGAAACAGATTTTCACCTTTTGCATGTCGATAATAAACATCGGCTTCTCCGTAGGTCGGATTGAGGGGGGTTTTGGATTGCGGCATGTGTCGTACACCATTCCTCTCTTAATGTCTGACTCAAGAGTGACATGGGAGACGAATGAATTTTGCTACAAATGCGTGATGAGGGGACATTATTCTTGCTATAAAGAAGGTTGGTTTCAGCACGTGAACTGAAGTGTAAACGGTGTGCGTGGTGTTTTAATAATATGTGTCGGTTGATGTATTTGAGAGCCGACCACGGATCCCATTAAACCCCATTGAATTTCTTCCCCGCAATTACGTAACGCATTGAGACAGATCGCTTTCGGCGCTTTGGGGTCATCTCCATAGCCCCCAATTATGCCAAACAATAGAGTAGTTAAATTCGCCTTGACGACGGGTATACTCTACCCACTTTTGTTGGGGAGGTAGGTCATATGCTGCAATCTTTCAATCAGATCTATGGGGATATCCTCCAGACGGGCATGTTAGTCGTTGCTGTCCTATCGTACGTCGATCAAAGACGTAGATGATTTGGCCCACTCCGTCAACGCCCGTGAGATTTTATCAACGATTCACGTGCATCAAATTCCGGAGTTGTCGATATTCGATCCCACTTCTCCACATGTATGTGAGTGGTGGACTTGCACATATCCAACGATAAAGGTTTCTGTGGTATTGGATTTAAGAGTCTTCAAGAGAAGATTGATACTGCGACGCCAAATGAGATAGCAAAAGAAGTACCAAATGTCGTAACAAATGGGGTTACCGAAACATTCCCCTGTACAATGGTGCCGATATTGTATATGAGGCCTCCAGCAAGCCGTATAAGACGTGTTTCGCGGACTTTTGTCGTTAGATATTGCAAAATCGTTCTACAGGCCTCCTAAGCGTCGTAAAAACAGTGTCCATAAAACTGCAAATGCCTCCTAGACTGAAATTCTAGAAGGCATTAAGCCACTGCAGTTCCCGACGCCATCGGGAAGACTCCGAGCCACCAGAACGTGAAGTCTAATGTTACATATTGGACATAACTGAAAAATTCCTCGTGATTTGGTTTTTATTCTCGAAGAAACATAATTCATTTGTGTTTCGTTGGGAGATCTTTAATAGTTAAATAATCACAATATGATGATTCATATCCATTTTTCTTATCTCCAATCCGAATTATCCACCTCTCTCACATATAGGAAAATTATTTGTATAATTCTATATTTCTACACACATTTCCACATGTCTGTGATAGACTGTTTTTGTAATAACGAAAATTAGATATATATACTAAGGAGGAGAAAATGAGTATGAGAAAGAAAAATTTGGTGATGTCTGGATTAAGTCTTGTAACTGCGTCAATGATGATGACACCTATTACTGCATTTGCAAGCACTACACCAACCAATCAAGTCTCAACCACAACAGTGGCAGGTCAAACACTTCAGGTTCAGACTGTCACTGACAACTCTTCTCAGCGTGTAGTTGATGTTACTTCTAACGGCCAAAGCACTGTCGCCACTTTCGATAAAGTTAAAAATGTAGTAACTATTACATCCAATGGTCAGACCACTACAATTAATCTGAATAACTCACCTGCTACTGGAACAACTGGAACCGGTATTAAACCTTTATATGTCAGTGCAGACACTTCTGAAGGCTGGTGGGGAGACTATGCGGATGAAAGTATTTACTCCAGTAGCTCAAAGTATTGGTCGATTGGCTTAGGTGGACACGGCACTTGGTCTGGTTATCAAAGTAGTAAAAATGCAAGTGGTTTAAGCACATATCAGAATGCAGTGGGTAATACTTCTAATGCAGAGCAAGATTGCTATGCTGCAGCCGCAGGTGCAGGGGTGAGCGGTATTATTGCGATAGTAACGGCTCCTGAAACTGCAGGTGCAAGTGCAGTTATCGCTGGTGTTGTGGCGATAGGTTTTGGCATAACATGCGCCACCTTTGCCGGTAAAGCTTGGACAGACCATCAAGAAGACATCTCGGCTTACTATAACATACCGGGCGTATAATTTTTCTGAAAATATAATAAAGTAAATAGGCGTATACATTATCGTGCGCCTATTTACTTTATTTTGAAGGGAAGAGGTTGTGTGTCTACCGGCGGGATAATTATGATTCTTTTTTGGATATTAATGATGGTGATATTTATTATTTTTTTATTCAAGAATCGATCCAGAAAAATTGTATATATAATAGGCGTACTAGGGGTGGTTATGAGTATATTTGGAATAATACAAATGATATATATCCTTTCTCATTAAGCATAATAGCTAAGGCGAACGGTCCAATAAGGTGAGTTACGTAAAGTCAGTAGCTCAAAAGTATTTATAAAGCAGTACGCCTGTCGTGCTGTGCACTTTTGCGTATCTCGATTACAGGAGGTTAATAAAGGGCATGAAAATCTGGTTACAAAAGCATGATTTTGATATCCAGTGGGAGGTTAGTTCGGCTCACCACAAGTAGAGTCCAATATACTGTGTAAAAAGGGATGGCACCCCGGGGCATAAAATATGAGCCATCCGCCCCTCTTTGGTAGAATGTGAGATTGGAGAAAACCACATTACCAGGAGGGAAACGAAAATGGCTCAATACCAGATTACCCTGAATGACGAATCTTTGAAAGACCTCTTTCTGCAGGATGGGGGTGTCGCGAAGTTGGTCGAACAGGTGCTGAATCAAGTATTACAGGCTCAGGTCACGGAACAGCTGAAAGCGAGTCCGTATGAGCGGACTGAGGAGCGGCGAGGGTACCGTAACGGAACATTGCCTCATCCCATCACGACACGTGTTGGTCGGCTCATCCTGCAGGTTCCACGGATTCGCAATGGCGAGTTTTCAACGGAGCTGTTTGCCCGCTATCAGCGCAGTGAACAGGCACTGGTGATTGCGTTGATGGAGATGGTGATAAACGGTGTATCGACACGCAAGGTGGCCCAGATCACGGAGGAGCTTTGTGGGACGGAATTTTCTAAGTCCACAGTGTCGGCGCTGTGCAAGCGGTTGGATCCAATCGTCGCAGCGTGGAACGAGCGCAGCTTGCGGGAGCACCGATATCCGTTCGTCCTGGTCGATGCTCTGGTGGTCAGGATTCGGGAAGACGGGCGTGTTCGGCCTCGAGCTGTGATGATTGCCGTAGGTATTAACGAAGATGGATATCGCGAGATTCTGGGCCTGATGATTGGTGACAGTGAGTCAGAGGCAAGCTGGCGGGCGTTCTTTGCTTGGCTCAAATCACGGGACTTACGAGACCTAGACATTGTGGTTTCAGACAGTCATGCAGGACTCGTCCGTGCCCTTCAGACGGAATTCCAAGGCTGTACCTGGCACAGATGTCAGACACACTTTATGCGCAATCTGTTGGACGCTACACCAAAGTCACTGCACGAGGATGTCTACACACGTGTACGGGCCATCCTGGATGCGCCCGATATCCAAACAGCTCGACTACTCAAAGACAAGTTTGCCGAGGAGTACGCTGAGCGGGCACCCAAGGCCGTGAAAGTGCTGGAGGATGGGTTCGACGATGTAACTGCGGTGCTGGCTTTGCCTGAGCGTTATCGCCGGCGATTGCGCACGACCAACGGTGTGGAGCGACTGAACGAAGAAATCCGGCGCCGTGAGCGCGTCATACGCATCTTCCCCAACCGGGAGTCAGTGATACGGCTGATCGGGGCACTGCTGATGGAGATTGACGAGGCGTGGACAACAGGCCGTTGCTACCTTAACATGGAAGAATACTGGAAGTGGCGCAAGGAGCAAGAAGTCTCAGACCAACAAGAAAGTGACGCCCATCAGCCGTTGAGTAGATTGTGAGCATGATGCGACACATTCCGAAGAGGGGATTTTACACAGCATTTTGGACTTGATCATAGCGTGGGCAAAAGGTAGCAAACGCCGATGTTTTGACGAAGACCGAGGTGCCCAGAGTTTGGGCAATTTTTTAACCAGCTGCGTCGAGGAGATGAAACTCGCGGCGAGAGCTCGTGGCAAAACAAGCCTACACGACGTAGATGCTACAGACTTAGTTGCTTGGCAGGAAGATGTGGCGCGTATCACAGGTGTACCCTTGGTGTAGCAGTGTTAAAAACTTTACTCTATCTGTCTCCCTCGACCAGGCACCATCACTGATTTTGCGTCGAATTTATGTGCCTCCTTCACGAGTCCGGTGGTTAGCTTCCTTAACTATAACTATCATCGCATAAAAAACAAAACTAACAGGCATGAGTTCTGGAATACCGAACTCATGCCTTGAAAGCTTCCTAATTGCAAAGTGTCTAGCTTTTTGGGGTCACTCATGGTGCGATGGCTGATTTTTTGGTTTGCCTTGCGCTGCGTTCGAGACAGCCTCCCACGCCTCCCAGGTGGCTAGGCGATCAGCATAAGCGTCACGCGCTCTCGGCAGGACCCCGGAGCCGGCAGCAAATCGAAGCGGCGGATCCTCTGCGTCCACGATCTTGAGGATGGCTTCTGCTGTCGCTTGCGGATCGCCGCGTTCTTCGCTCGATAGCTCCCCGAAAACCCGCCTCCGAAGATCGGCATAGGCGTCAATTCCCGGTGCGGTCTTCAGCGACGAGGGACTTGCAAAATCGGTCGCATAGGCGCCGGGTTCGAGCAGCGTCACCTTGATGCCAAAGCCTTTGACCTCTTGCGCCAGGCTTTCGTGGAGCGCTTCGACTGCCCATTTGGAGGCGCAATAGAAGCCGATGAGCGGCATCGCCACAATCCCCATGCCGCTTGAGACGCCGAGTAAATGCCCGCTGCCCTGTTGCCGCAGCAGAGGCAGGGCTGCTTGGATGACCCGAAGCATACCAAAGTAGTTCGTGTCAAACAGAGCGCGGACTTCGGCCTCGCTAGCCTCCTCAACCGTGCCGACCAGGGTGTAACCGGCATTGTTGAGGACAATGTCCAGCTTGCCGAAATGCGCGTGTGCCTGCCGAACGACATGTCGAGCCTGATCGGCATCAGTTACGTCGAGCGCCATGGGGAGAACGGCGTCTCCGAAACGTTCCTTCAGATCGGCAACGTCTGCCAATGTGCGGGCGGTAGCTGCGACCTTATCGCCACGCGTGAGTGCAGCTTCGGCCCAAATGCGCCCAAAACCGCGAGAGGCTCCCGTAATGAACCAGATTTTTTTATCCACGGTGTACTCCTCCTTTTGTATATTACTGTCGGATTTACGGTGTCGATACACTTGATGTACTATGAGGTTACAGCCTTCGAGTAACACGAAGTCAAGAGGTTGTGATCGAAATCTTTACGAGGTGGATTTGCAATGTATACCGTAAAAGAAGTAGCTAAGATGCTTGATTTGACCGAACACACTGTTCGCTACCATACCGATAAGGGACTAGTCCCAAGTGTGCAGCGCGACATCAATAACAATCGTCTTTTTGATGACGAGTCCTTAAATTGGCTTACAGCTGCCAAATTTCTGAAACAATGTGGCATGTCAATCAAAGACATCAAAAGGTTTGTAGATTTGTGTTTGGAAGGCGTTTCAACCATTCAGGAACGCTATGAAATTATTTTGAAACAAAAGGCCGTTGCTCTGGCTCAGGTGGAGGAAGCGAAACGAAGCGTCAAATATCTAGAAGACAAAGCAAAACACTACCTTGATGTTATCAATGCTGTGATCACCGATGACACGAATCCTGGTAAATGGAGTAATAGAAATCACACGCAGACACACCACTAAACGGCTTTCTTAGTACCGCAAATTAATAAAGCGAAAACCCTTGCCGAAGCGCTACCAACAATAGTACCCTATCACATAGGATTACTATTGCAGTAAACTGCCCGTCGCTGCAATATGCAATAAGTAGCATACAGGAAACGTACAATTGTGCAATTTAATGCATAAACGCTCGTCACGTTTCTCTGCAATAAGCCTGATGTTTGGTTTTGTTCAGTTTAAATCACCCTCTCCGTTCACTACTGTCAAATCAGAAATTCTTGTCCCAGTAGAAGAAATGATAGAAGAGCAATGCCCCCTTGGTTCTTCACTGTACTTTATCTGCATCACACACCTCCTTAACTTCAAGAACACTCTTCACCTCATTACAGGGATTACCGTGTTAATCTCCCTCTTGCCCGCAAAAGCAACAAAAAACTCGTGCATACCAAATATTGGTGAATAGCTTTGGCTGGATGTGGTCAAAATACCAAGAGAAATTACACGCGGGGAGAGCATGCTGTGTTACTTAAGAAGCGGGGTAAGAAGGCCAAAGATCTCGGGAACCATCCTGACAGAATTGCCGGCTTGGTGGATGCTTCGTGGCATCAGCCGGATGAACCCTTGCCCTCCCGTCTAGAAGGTTTACGTGGCTGGATTAAAGGGGAGTGGCAACACTGTGACGACTTGCTACGCCGCGAAGTCGACGTTCACGGTACGCGCGTACTTTTGATCTGGCTGCGCGGTTTGGTGGACCTTGCGCGAATCGAAGAGGGTGTTCTCCAGCCCCTTGAGACCTTGTCACGACGGCCATCAGACATACGGCAGATTGGGTCCGTCCTGCACACAGTACACATCCGTTCGATCGGACTGCGCTACGAATTGAACGCTGCTGTGTCGGATGGCCAGGTGGTGCTCTACGCCGACGGTTCCAAAGTGGCTCTCGTACTTGATATCAGCAATCCTCCGGTGCGGGCCGTCGAAAAAGCTGAGAACGAACCCACTATTGAGGGTCCTCAGGAAGCGTTCATCGAGCATTTGGAGCTCAACATCGCGCTCCTGCGCAAGCGGATCCGCAGTCCGCGCCTAAAGGTCGAATCAATGCGTATCGGTGTATACTCCAAAACTACTGTATGCATCGCCTATATCGAAGGCATCGCCAAACCAACTCTGGTGGACGAAGCGCGCCAACGGCTGCGCAAGATTTCCATCGACGGAGTGAATGATATCAACAAGTTGCGCGAACTGATCGGCGACGCGCCGTACACCCTGTTTCCGACAACCGAAGAGACCGAGCGACCGGACCGGGTGACGGGCAGTCTGCTGCAGGGGCGCATCGCCATCATGCTCGATGGAGCGCCAACCAGCTTGATGGTACCAGCACAGTTCATTAATTTTCTGGCATCAGCCGAAGATTATTACATAAACTACACGCTAACGTTGTTCATTCGCATTTTGCGCCACATCGCATACTGGTCTTCCCTCATGTTGCCGTCTCTGTACGTAGCTCTCTTATCTTACAACCAGGACCTAATACCGACACCGTTACTCGTCAGCATACAGGCCCAACACCGCGGCATTCCGTTCCCTACCGTCTTGGAAGCGCTCGTGATGATGGGTGCCTTTGAAGCCCTGCGTGAAGCCGGAACGCGACTGCCAAGGGCGGTTGGGCAATCGGTCAGCATTGTCGGCACACTTATTGTCGGCGATGCCGCAGTGCGTGCGGGTCTGGTATCTCCGGGCATGGTGATTGTGGTGGCAGGAACCGGAGTCGCGTCGTTTGCTCTTCCGGCATATGGATTTGTGAATTCAAGCCGGATTATTCAATTCGTATTTGTCATCATAGCTGGTATCTTCGGACTGGTCGGCATCGTCGTCCTCGGATTAGTTCTTGTGACGCATCTCGTCTCTCTACGTTCCTTCGGAGTTCCATACATGGCCCCCATCGCTCCGTTTACTTGGTCGGACATGAAGGATATGTTCTTTCGGGTTCCGTGGTTTGCGACCAAGCGACGCCCTGGCCAGCTTGAACCGATCGACCGTGTCAGCAACCGCAGTCCAGCACCGCGAGTTCCCAAAAAATCTCCCTATGGCGAGGGGCAGCCATGAGGTCGCGCCTTCTGCGTAAGCTGGCCTTCCTCTTCGTGACGAGCGTCGGTTCGTTGCTTTTGCCAGGGTGTTTTGACATTCAGGAGGTCGACGACATGAATATCGTCATAGCCCTTGGTATCGACCGGACCGACGACGGCTTGGTACGAGTGACGGCCCAACTCGTCAATCCGGATGCCGCTCCTTCGGCTGGAGGGAGCGGTTCAGGTTCAGGGAAAGGCGGCGCGCCCTTCATTATCCGTGAAGAGACGGGCACAATTATCGAAGACGCGATGAATAAATTCAAGGCGGACGTACCTCACCTCATGTACTTGGCGCACAACACGGTGTTGGTGTTCGGAAGCGACTACGCAAAGCAAGGCATTGACAGGGCACTTGACTACTTCGAGCGGAACCGGTACTTTCGCCGCAATCAACTGTTCCTCGTGACACCGGGACAGGCCCAGGATGTTCTTTCGGCACCGTCCGAACCTGAGCCGCTGAACGCGCTGGGCCTTCGTGCTTTAGTGGAGCAAATCGGTGAGATGTTCCGCGTTGTCAACAGTGAGCAACTCGAGGTAGTGAAGGAGTACCTGTCACCGTCGCAGGCCTCCGTCCTGTCGTTGGTAGACAGAGGCGCTACGGGCCACATTCTCATGAAAGGGGTTGCTTTGTTTCGCGGTGCAAAGATGGTGGACGTCCTGACGGTGGACGAGACGAAGGGGCTCGCGTGGCTCATGATGGACACCCGCCAGGTGGTCATCCCCCTGCCGTGCGACGCCAAGGACGGCGACGTTGGAAGCGCCGTGCGATTGCTCGGTTCCCACACCCAGGTCATTCCACGGTTTGGCAGCGATGGGGTGAGTTTTCTGGTGAAGGTTCAAGCGCGGGCGGAGATCGACCGACTTTGTCCGAATGATCGGTTGAGCGAGAAAACTTACCAGCAACTTGAGCAGAAAACTGCCAAGTACATGGAACGGCATATGCAGGCAGTGATGACAAAGCTCCAAGCCGACGATGTGGACGCTTGCCAGTTCGGCACGCGATTGTTTATCGAAGACCCACACACGTGGCGACAGATTAGTGCTCAATGGCCAGCTTACTTTGCTCGGGCGCAGGTCAGATGCAATGTACGCGTCCATATTACCCGGACCGCCCTTTCTTCCAATACACCCGAATCCGCGGCCTCGCGAAGTGGCTTGGCTCCACCGGCAGGGCGCGGAGTGATTACACAGTGATCTGGCTCGCGCTATTCACTGCCTTTGCCGTTGCAGTCCTAGGAGCGTGTCCGAGTAATTCTTGAAGTTTCCCAACAGGGAATTTTCGGATCAACAACGAAGTATCCTGTACTGGGATTCACAATGGAGGCTTCGACTCTTGGGAAAAAAGTTCCGTGACTACGACCCGAACCAACTCATGTTGTTACCACCGAGTTTGAACGAATGGCTACCCGACAATCACTTGGCGAACTTCGTCAGTGATGTGGTCGATCATATGGATATCTCCGTCATTACCAAGCAGTACGAACAGGAATTGCGCGGTTTTCCTCCGTACCACCCGGCCATGTTGTTGAAGGTTCTTATCTATGCATACTGCACAGGTGTGTACTCCTCCAGAAAGATTGCAAAGGCTTGCCAAGATGTTGTAGCATTCCGAGTCCTGTCGGCAAACCAGTTTCCGGACTTTCGTACAATCAGTGATTCTCGCAAACGCCACCTGGGCACCTTCAAGGAACTTTTCTTGGAAGTCGTGAAGATTGCCCAGCATGCAGGGATGGTTAAGCTCGGACATGTAGCTCTGGACGGGAGCAAGATTCGGGCGAACGCATCTAAGCATAAGGCAATGAGTTACGACCGGATGAAACAGCAAGAACAACGGCTACGCCAAGAGATTGCCGAGCTTACGCAGCAAGCTGAACGCACCGACCGCAGTGAAGACAAGAAGTATGGTAACACCATGGGCGATGAACTTCCTGAAGAATTAACCCGCAGAGAAAGCCGATTAGCAAAAATCCAGGAAGCAATGGCTGCCTTGGAGCAGGAAGCCAAGGAAGAAATGGAACAACAGCAGCAAAAGGAACAACAAGACAAGAAGGACGATGACGATCCCACCAACCAGACAGGCGTCAAAAAGCGTGGCCGTCCGCGCAAGGAGAGTCATCCCGCAGGCGTTCCGCGGGACAAAGCACAACGGAACTTCACGGACCCGGAATCCCGCATTATGAAATCGAAAGACGGTTTCATCCAAGCATACAATGTGCAGTCTGTCGTAGATGAAGCGTACCAAATCATTGTTGCAACAGATGTTACAGACCACACTAATGATCATGGCGTCCTACGTACCATGGTTGAAATGACCGAGGAGAATGCAAAAGCGGCAATTGGCAAAATCTCATGTGATGCGGGCTACTTTGCCGCAGACGATGTGACATGGCTTCAAGAGAAAGAAATTGACCCATATATCGCAACGGGTCGTCAAAAACACAATGAGGTGCCGGAGTCACCAAGAGGACGAATACCGAAACACTACACGGTGAAGCAACGGATGGCTCGGAAATTAAAAACAAAGAAGGGTCATGCCGTCTACGCGAGACGCAAAGTGATCGTTGAGCCTGTGTATGGCCAGATTAAGGGTTGCCGGGGATTCGACCGATTCTCTTTACGAGGCTTGGAAAAAGTCAAGGGAGAATGGTCGTTAGTTGCCATGTGCCATAACCTGCTGAAGATATTCAAATACGGCCATACGAGCTGGGCAACGTGCTAAAGATGAGGCTACACTGTCCAGTTCTTGTGAAAAGAACAACACCAGTGCGGAATGTCATTGACCATTAATGAGAATTTTGGAATTAGGACTCAATTACAGAAATTCTAAGCTGAAATACTCGGACACGCTCCTAGACAGACATTCCCTTCGCCAGGCAGCGCGCCGCGAAGTCCCAGTGTACTGGGGACTCATCTTCGCAGCACTTGCCATGTCTGCGTCTGTCTCCTGGCATCTGTGGCCAAATCTGCATCTGTTGGCACCGTTCGAAGCCATGTTTGGTCCAGTTACAAAGTGGATGTACAAAATTCTTTAGAAGGGAATCCGACCTTATGTCGAACGTACAGATTTCCCGATTTCAACTCGTCATCGTACTCGTTTGGAGCATCCTTGCCACCGGCATCGTCACAGTCCCGTTCAGCGTTGCCCAATTCACCGTCCGCGACAGCTGGATTACGGATCTCCTGTTTGTGGCCGGGGGCCTGTTGTCCGCTGGTACCGCTGCGGTATTCATCCGTGCGCTGCCAAACCGAAATCTAACCAACGGCTTGATTGACACATTCGGACCATGGCTGGGACGCATGTTTTGTCTTTGGTTTCTTGTCTGGCTGTACCTGATTAATTGCACCATCCTCCGGGAAGTAGAATCGTTTGTGAGCATCACCATCCTGCCTAGAACCCCGGAATATATCATCGGACTACTCTGCATGGCTGGGATCTCATACATGGTGTATATGGGTGTGGAGGTCGTTATGCGGGACGGTGAGTTCATCATACCGCTCGCGCTCGCTGTGACACCTGTTCTCTTTGCCCTGTCCATGAAGCACATGGATGTCCATGAACTGATGCCAGTTCTCGCCGACGGCTGGCAGCCGGTGCTCCGCGGTGCCGTCACACCGGATCTGACCTACGCATTGGAACTGTTGATTAGCCTACAGTTCGTACGGGCCTTGCGCGAAAGCCGGACCCTTCCCAAAGACATGGTCACGGCTACGGCCATCCTGACTGTTCTCTTGACCGTCATTCAGATAATTACGACAGGCGTAGTGGGGCAATCCGAGAGTTATCTGTCGTATCCGGTGCTCGAAACCGTCCGCAGCATTCGCATCGGTCGCTTCCTGGAGCGCCTGGACACACTCTACGTGATAGGTGTGATGTCCACCATATGCATAAAACTGGGTGTGTTTCACTACGCCTGGTGTGAAGGTATGAAGGACGTTTTTAAACTGTCATCACACCGAATTATGGCGCTCTCCGGCGGCTTATTCGTGTGGGCTGGCAGTTTTGCATTCTTTCGCAGTACGAAGGAAATGGAGCACTTCATCGCGGGTGTGGCGCCAGCGTATTTTGTGGTGACATTGATATGTATTCCCCTTTTAGCTGCCATGGTAATGAAATTTCGGAGGCAAGCAAAACGTTAGGGGGCGGCAGTCCCAGGAAAAACGCCTGTCAGTATGCAGCACCAAAGCGGTCATGAATTGGGGAAAGTTCAAGATGCACAGAATGTATAAACCCGGATTTCGACGATTGTGTCCTCATAAACTGGTGTGAATAATTGAAAAGGTGCTCCCCGTATGGCTAAGATGAGTTTGTCGAGAACCACATCTTCGCTAGGAAGGAGCACCTTTTGGGTGAAACAATATAATCATACACGAAGTCAGTTTGCTCGTAAAAGCTCTACAATTCATACTCGCTACGATTTGAATGCCGCCACCTCCTTTGGCGGTGCAAGTGGTCTCATAGATTTCGTTTTGGGAACGGGTATTGACAGGGAGTTTTGGGTACATGGATTACGCAAGGGCAGAAACACCCAGTTCCACATGGACGATATTGCTCTGACCGTCATTTTCGGTTCCTTGCTGGGTCAGGAACGGATTTTCCACTTTGAGGACATTGAACAAGATCCCCTGTTGAAGCTGAAGTTGGACGTGCCGAAACTGCCTGATACGACTCTGTTGTATAAGGATCTGAAGCGGCTCGGTTCCGACGCTGGCATCAAAGCGATACGTTCGGCGCATAGACAAATCCTAAGGTCACTTCTCCCCAAAGGACAAGGCATCGTGGTCGATATCGACTCCTCTGTAGAGACTGTTTATGGCGCGCAGCAACAGTCCGCTGTTGGATATAATCCACACCATCACGGACGAGCGAGTTTCCATCCCTTGCTGGCGTTTGATTCACTCACTGGTTGTTGTCTCTATGATGAGTTGCGCTCTGGTGACGCCCATACATCAGATGGATTTGCGGATTTCTACAAGGCGATGAAAGACCAGTTGCCGGATGGCGTCAACATTCGTGCCGTCCGCATGGATAAAGGGTTTACCGGAGAAAAAGTGTTTCAGATATTGGAGCAAGATCAGCGGGATTACGTCATCAAACTGAAGTGGACCAAGCGACTCGCACAGTTGGCGCAAGCGCCAAATCTCCTCTGGCACTGCATCACAGAGAGTGACCGGGAACATTGTGACGTTACTTCCATCATGTATCAGGCAACATCCTGGGACAGGCCTCGGCGGGTCGTGATTGTGCGTCGCTTAGACATTGACCCCCAGGAGTGCCTGTGTGCGGATTGGCTCTGGGAATACGAGGCGATTGCCACAACGTTTGACTGAAGCGGCGAGGATGTATGGCACTTCTATAACTTTCGTGGTAACGCTGAGAATCACATCAAGGAAGCCAAATATGGATTTGCCATTGACCGATTCTCCAGCCAGAATTTCGTGAGCGTCAAATGCGCCACACATCCCATGTTTCAAGATAGAAGGTCTAGTATATAAATCACCCCCACCATCGCTGGTGAGGGTCTATGAGTTTGGGTTTTATTTTTTCCTTGGGCTGCGGACACTTTCTGGCAAAGCACTTGACCAAGGAAGGAGATCCCGTAGTGTCTCTGGATTGTCTATGTCCACGTTCGGCATTTGTTCGAAGAGATAGGTCAGGTAGTGCAAGGGGCTCAAGCCGTTCTCCTTGGCGGTTTCTACGATGCTGTAGATCATCGCACTGGCCCTCGCTCCGCTAGGCGTGTTACTGAACAGCCACGCCTTGCGCCCCATCACGAATGGTTTAATCGCTCGTTCCGCACGATTGTTGTCAATCTCCAAGTTCCCATCTTCTAAAAAGGCAACAAGTTTTGGCCATCGGTTCAAACAGTATCCAATCGCTTTTCCCAAACCGAATCCGTCTCGGTTAAGCCCCGCAAGAAGCAACCAGGCTTTCGGGACGAACTGCTCAAGAATCTGCCCGTGGAGCGTATCGAGTATCGGCTCTCGGAAGACGAGCGGGTCTGCCCTTGCTGTGGAGATGCATGCACGAGATGAGTTCTGAGATTCGTAAAGAGCTGAAGATTATTCCGGCTCAGAAAATCGTCATCGAACATGTGCAAATCATATACAGTTGTCGACCGTGCGAACGCAATGGGACTGAAACGCCTGTGGTGAAGGCGAAGATGCCGCGTCCAGCTTTTCCGGGTAGCTTGGCATCGCCATCGGCGGTGGCCTACATCATGGACAAGAAGTATGGGGATGGTATGCCGCTTTATCGGCTGGAGCAGCAATTTGCACGCCAAGGCATGCCATTATCACGACAGACCATGGCGAACTGGGTACTAACTGGGGCGAACCAATGGCTCCAGAAAATCTACGAACGAATGCACAGAGAACTGCTTAGATGCAAGTACTTGCACGCAGATGAGACCACTGTTCAGGTCTTGCATGAATACGGTCGAGCCGCTGAGACAAACTCATACATGTGGCTATACCGTACGGGGCGGGATGCTCCGCCAATCGTACTGTATGAGTACCAAATGACCCGGGCTCAAGAGCACCCGATTCATTTTCTCAACGGGTTCAAGGGTTACCTTCATGTGGATGGCTACGCCGGGTACAACCAGA
This sequence comes from Alicyclobacillus acidoterrestris, assembly GCF_022674245.1. Taxonomy (GTDB): domain Bacteria; phylum Bacillota; class Bacilli; order Alicyclobacillales; family Alicyclobacillaceae; genus Alicyclobacillus; species Alicyclobacillus acidoterrestris. The sequence continues at coordinate 103,801 of NZ_CP080468.1, read as the reverse complement.
TTCCGAATGTAGTCACCGTGTCTTGTTGGAGCCATGCTCGACGTGGTTTTGACGAAGCGATTAAATCGCTTCCCTACAACAAAAGAAATGCCCCGGTTGCTGCGAGGGAAGGTCTCAATTACTGCAACCAACTTTTCAAAATTGAACGCGATTTAAAAGACGCGACCCCAGAGGAACGTTATGACCAGCGGCTAAAACGAAGTCGCCCGGTTTTAGACGCTTTTTTGGCGTGGCTTGAAGTTCAAAAGGATCAGGTTCTGTTTCAAATCCGATATTTCTTGTTTTAATAACCGGTTTTCGTTCTGTATGGATTCAAGCTGTTCGGTCTGTGAAGCCGATGATTTTGTCATGTTTACTGATTCGACATTGATGACCATAATCCCTTGTCATGATTGGATTCTTAAGCAATTTTTCACGGTCATATGACCGTCTTCGCCACCACCTTTGGATGTGCTTGACGTTGTGTGATGGACAACCCGTCCAGCAACCAGCGAAGTTCTCGACGGCTGACACAGATAGGGCCTTCTTGGGATGCATCTGGCCACTGAAAACGACCACGCTCTAAGCGACGGTAGTGCAGCCAGAATCCGGCGTGATCCCACTGGAGAATCTTTAACTTGTCTCGTTGCCGATTGCAGAAGACGAAAAGACAGGGCGAGAACGGATTCAAGTCGAACACCTCTTTGACGAGTACGGCGAGTCCGTCAATGGATTTGCGCATATCCGTAACACCGCCCGCCAAGTAGACTTTCTGCTCCGATGTCGCGTCATTCAGCATAATGTCGCCAAGGTCTGAACGACCTCGCGTAAAAAGACGAGATTACACCCTGGCTCCACTTCAACACGGGCATCGCCGATACAAATTGCAATTTTACCTCCTGACATTGGCTGGCCACCACTGCCCTCGGCAACCTCGACGGACAACCATTTCACCGGTGACCTAGGTCCCGACTTGTGGCTAGTGCTCGTCTTCTGCAGCCAATACCGCAAGGTATGAATATTGACACCGTGCTCGTCGCACCAGACTGGCGCACTTTGGCCACTGGCACGAAAGCTCGCGATCCGTCCCTCCCACAGATCTCGTAACTCCGTTCTGCACAAACAAAAAACCTCCTCGATGTATTTGAGGAGATTATCTCGCCATTTTCATGTAGTTACGAGGTGTGCGCTACTTTACGCTCACAGAATTTCAATGCCAACAAAGCACTGCAAGGTCTAAAGCTACTTGCGTATAATCTACTCCTGCTGTACAAGCACGTCGCGCTTCAACCAGGAGTGCGACAGTGGACCGCCGGACGGCTCAGACGAAGACTATTCCATCTACCTGGGATTCTAGTGCGTCATGCACGCCAGTGGAGCATTCGTCTTCCCGTGTATGCCAAGCATCGGTCGTTGATCATGCTTCATGCCGCCACGTAGATTTTTCTTCCAATTGAAAAAGTGGAGTTCATAGCCTGGCTTGGGGAGGGGGGAATTGTGTCCATTGCTCTAGTTCCGTACCATGATTTCGCCGTGTTCGCTAACAAACCCACCAAATACTTGAAAACACGCCCCGATCAATGACCTCAATCACCTAATCGTCGAAATCCGGGTTTATCATTTGACTTGTAGTGATGAAATCAGTATCACAAAAACGTTCGTTTGTGAGACAACCTGAAAAAACCTTTGAACCCAGAGGACCCAAAGGCTGTAGTGGTATCAAAACTGATCTTTAAATCAATGTCTCAAACGTACATTTAATCTTTTAGATATGAACGTTCGGGCATCCAGTCCCAGAAGCCGATAAGGGTTTCTGCGTACCTGTGAAATAACGATTCGTCGAGTTTTAATCTTTGTTCATGTAGAGTGGTAAGCGAATATGGTGTAGAAAATGAAGGGTCATATCCATCACAAAATAACAAAGGATTTAACTTATAGAGCCTCTTCAGAGAACCACCTTCGCCATGTTTCAATGCATTACAAATAAACCGAAGTTCCTTAATAGTGCGCCAATCGGTGAAAGATTCGAGATGGATGCCAAACTCGGTGAATGCATCCTTCACTTCTCCAAAGTCATTGCAAAAGTCGTCTTTAGTGATGAAGGCGTCATGCGAAATCTCTTGGTACAGGAAGTCTCGAAGTTGCTGTTCCCAGTATTGACATAGCATTGTGATCCACATTGCAATAGAGTTATACCTCATTAGACACATGTTTAAGTAATAATCGAGTGAAACTTCGCGAGCCAAATCCGCACCATCGGCTGGGTCCGCGTCGGGATTACCGTATCCATATTGTTGGAAAATTTCATGTCCGTATCTTTGGGCCTCTTCATCGATGTTATTAAACAAAGCAAGAGCTTTATCAAATGTGTCTGAGTACAATTTGATTTGATTCTTCTTCTGTTCACGAAGACCTGACCAAAGATAAAGTTGTATTTGCACCACGTACTCCCCCTAAAGGTGATATCAAAGGTTAATAGTAAGATACACGTCGTCCATATCGTCCTGCGTGATCCCGATATATCGCAACGTCGTCGCCGGTGAATGATGATTGAGGAGCTGCTGAAGCAACGTGATGTCCTTGCCCATCTGGTAGGCATGGTAGTGCTACTCAGCATAGGTGAGCACTTAAACATGCCGATTGGCAACGCAGCGCGCGCCCTCGTGATAGAGGCACATCTCTGTAGTAACGGGACTCCCGATCACGCATCACACTGAAACAGGGAGAAGGACTTCGTCCTGATTAATTTAGTAGTCAAATGTCCTACTGTTCGCGATTTTTCGATACATGGCTATAACAGCAGGGTGTTCGCGTTCCCATTCCAAGTCCTGCATCAGCGGAACACCAAATTCCCTTTTCACGACGTCCATTAAGTTAGATAGTGCCTTGTCTTGAGCTTTTCCACTTGGGATATCATGCAAAATAGCTTCGTAACGGTCCTGCACTTCGGAAAGTTTCATCTTAATCTTTTCTCCTGAATATCCCTGCGTATGTATCAGGGTTTTATAATGAGCCTTACCTATCTTATATTTCTCTATAATAGACGGTTAAGAGTAATTTTATCCTTGAAACGGTTAGTCAACATGGTGCACAGGCAATGACAAGCACGGTGAAATAGAAGCGGCTGAAGGAATCGCATCGGACGGGACACAGCGCCCCATGCTCTCGCTTATACTTGTCCGCCGTCGTGATGACTCTCCCGAACTCTACATCTGTGCGCCCTTGAGAGGGACGCCCGAAACGTAGCGAGTCAGTCAAAAAGACGCCCCCCGGATAGGCGTCTCTGCGTTTTGTTCCCTGATACCATAATACACGGGTTATTTTGGTATGTACTGTTGAGTCATTTTGTTTTACTGTTGATTTTTTCGCCCGACCATATATCCTCAACTGAACACTCTAGTTCCTTAACTGTTTCCAGTGCCTTGTCCAAGGATGGGTTGTACATTCCGTCTTGCCAACATTTGATCAGCGTTGGCGAAACACCTATGCGCCTAGCCAACTCTCTTTGGGATACCTTTTTCTCCTGCATGCGTTCTCTCAGACAGTTAGCCAATCCTTTTTCTTCGACCGATAGGCCAAGGAACTCCGTAAACTGCTTCATGCCGCTAAACTCTCGCGCCATAGCCTTACGCCAGCCCTCATCGTACTTAGCTAAGGCCGATAGTGTGATGCCTGATTCAAGCGCTTTAGCTGCAGTCTCTAGGATAAGTTCGCGCGTCCACGCACGCTGCCTGTTGGTCGCATCGGGTACATATTCGATCTCAGCTAACGCCGCGTCTAAAGACCCAAAGTGCCTGTCAATGGCAGCGTAAAGCCGACTATCCAACTTCAGCAAAGCCCTTACATCAATGCCAAGTGCTTGCGCCTGCCTAAGGTACTCAGTCAACTTGCCCTTTGCCCACGTGAAGCGGTCAGCCTCATCGGGCGAGATGCCAATGGACTCTAGAAAGTTTGCCCAGCTTTTATACTTATGGACGATAGACCGATGCTCCCGATAAAAGTAGTGCTTGATAGTGGTATCCGATATATCGGCGCCGGCCTCGTATGCCTCGCGGATAAATTCGGCCAAAGCTTCCTCGTCGTGATACGCCCGTTCGTATACATCAAGACTTACACCAGCCGCTATGAGGGCTCTATCCCATGACCCGTGAGTACGCCAAGCTGCAACATATGCACCTTTATCCTCTCGGATCATGTCTTTCGGTGAAACTGACAGCCCTTTTTCGACTCTATCCTTGATTACCGCTTCCACGCGCTGTCGATACCAGTAACCGTGCGGCTTTCGTTTGACTTTGATAGTCCTCATGCACCTATAGCCTCTTTCGCCCGCTCAACGCTCAAGTCGCCGTTGGCAACTTTATACCCGATGGTGTCAACGTAGCCGCCGATCTCTTCATCGGTCTGAGCGGCCTGCTCCGGTGTGATCCCTGCATCCGCCAACCGGCGCGCATCGATAGCCTCAAAGCACCGAGCCTCTAACCATGCGTCAGCTTCCTCGGGTGTAAACCCAGCGCGTTCCCAAGACTTAACACCGTACTCCACATCTCCGCCATGCGCAAAGTCACCGTGTTTTTCAACAACATCCTGCATCGTTATTGCCATGACCGACACTCCTTCGTTTTTAAAAGACTGCTCAATCCGATATAAGATCTCAGCGTTGATGCTACGATTATTCCTGGCTGCACTAGCTGCCAGTTTGGCGTGCAATGACTCAGGATATCGCGTGTTTATCTGCTTAGTTGGCCCCGTTACCTGTGATTGACGAGTTCCCATGTCTCTCAACTCCTTATAACTATATTAGCATCATTTTGATGCTATGCAATATGCAATTATGCAATCGCTTGTTCAACCAAGTTGCGAATGCCTGCTTTGTTTCTTATAAGCGGGGAAACGTTGATTTCGCCATCTTCTTCGATGACCAAATAGCCCATGCGTTGTTTAGCGTTTCTCCGATGATTCGTTTTCGTTTAAGCAATATCGGCAAACGTTCAATGTAGTAGCGCAGTAGAAAAAATCTTGGTCAACCATCAACCTGTCTAGTAAAATAGATGTACGGTACTAGTTGAACCACGGGTGACGCCTCTCCTACAAGTCCTCTCGGACAGAGGGGAGGTCGGACGATGGATGTGACATATCAGGCACTAGGAGTCGCACTACAAGCAGGCATGTTTCTCATTGCGCTGCTTACGCTCATAGTAACTATCGTCATAGCTCTTCGTTCACATAAGTAAGAGTCACCCCGATAGGTTCGCAGCCAAGGGGTGACTCTTTTCGAGTTGCCACGATTGTGGCGATTCACTTGAGTCGTCCGAGTGCGGGAGACCGTCACTCAAGGCGATGTACCGTAAGGAGTCAGAGTTGCCGCTCTGGCTCCTTCTTGTTAGGATTAAATCCTTATCCCCATTTTATTCGATAACTCCCCACAAATACAACAAAAAGTCGCTTTCATAAAATGGAACAAATTGCACCCGAACAAATGTTTGCATCGTAAAACTCATCACTCGTATAATACAGCATAATAGAACATACGTTCGCGTGGAGGTACATCAAAAATGGAACGACCTACTGCTGAAATAAGGCGTTTGCTATTGCTCGGTCTACTGAGAGATTACATACAGCAAGAAATCGCACATCTTAAGGATGACCTAAAAAAGGCCAATCTCTCCATTAGCGAAATACAAACCAATGAACTTGACATCACCGTTAAATTTGTCAACAACGGCATGTATGATCAAGGAATTTACATGAAGAAAATGCTCGACGCTGAAATCAAGAACCGCGCCAAGCGGACTGGGTTGATCATATGAAATGGATATACGGCTTGTGTGATATGCAGAGCTTCTATGCATCGTGTGAGGTAGCATCGAGGCCGGAGTTCGCCGCTCGCCGCAAGGAGTTTGACGATTCGACCGACCCGCCGTTAGTGGTATCTGGGGACCCGACTAGACGCAGCGGCATCGTGCTGGCCGCCACGCCGACCGCTAAGAATTTTGGTGTAAGTAATGCCATGCGACTCGGTGAGGCACAACGTCTCGTCCCAGGACTCATTGTTGTCCGTCCGCGCATGGGATTTTATCTTGAGACGTCCGTGCGTATTCAGGAGACCATGCGACTGCATTTTCCACTGCAGGAGCAGTTCAGCGTTGACGAGGGCTTTTTCGCGCTGCCCGCCGATTCGCCGTTGTTTCCAGATCCGATTGAGGCAGCGCGTAAGCTTCAGGCAAAGATATGGGACACTTTCCGTATCCGCTGCCGTATTGGGCTGGGGCCGAATAAATGGGTGGCCAAGATGACCAACGCAAAGGCAAAGAAAACGCCTGGTGGCATCGTATGGTGGAAAGAGAATGACATACCTACACAGCTCCACCCACTTAAAGTCGAAGAGATGTGGGGGCTTAAAAAGCGTGCTGAAACGCTCCGGCGTGAGTTCAAGGTCGACACAATTGGTGATGTGGCGCGGATACCGGTTGGACAGCTACGGGCACGCTTTGGCGTGTGGGGCGACGTTATTCACCGATGGTCCCATGGTCAAGACATCAGTGAAATCAATCCAAACAGCTACCATGCGCCTCACAAGGGGTTTTCGCATCGTACAACGCTGCCAAGGGACTTTTATGAGCGTTCCGAGGTCGCAGTGGTCATTTTGGAACTGCTCGATGAGGTTTGCTATCGCCTGCGCCGCGCCAATCAGCATGGCCGACGTGTCGGTTTAGGCGTGACCTATGAGCGCATGGAAGGTGGCTTCTGGAAGGCGAAGACCCTGTCACGTCACACGAATTCTCCGGAGGAATTGTACCCGGAACTCTTGGCCCTCCTCGACCGCTATTGGGACACTCGCTCAGGTGTGCGCGCGGTGAGCGTTGCCGTGGATATGTTGCAGTTTACGGACGCACTCCAGTTGTCACTGTTTGATGACGTCCCAAAGCGCAAAGACCTATACGCCACGGTGGATAAGATCCATGAGCGGTTCGGCGAGACGGCGCTAATGCGGGCGGTGAGCCTGACAAAGGCTGGTCAGTTGCGGGACCGTAGCTCCAAGATAGGCGGCCACTATGCGTAATGAGGTGAGACTGTGAAAATCGATGAGGGGAACGTGTTTGAGCTAATGAGGCTAGTGCTCCCGGAACACCGCGGCGCCATGAACCAATATCAAACGGCTAGGGCAATCCGTAAAAAACCCGTGTTGTCACAACAAGAGTGGGAAGATATGTCATTTGTCATTAGTGATGCAATTGAATCTGGATCGTCCGTGCGCCTCACCTTGTTTGGGCCATTTGAAAATGAAGTATGGGAAGGCGTACCAGTGATATACGCTGGTCAACTACACATAGTCATTGATGACGAACGCCGGCGTTTGCCTGTTGAGCGGCTTATTGCTGTTACAACTTCGAACTAGCTACCAACATAATTCATAGGAGTGAGCGTTTTGCAGAATTCGATTTTTCACCGTTTCTCGCACATATATAGTGTACGAACTATCAATGGAACACTATATATAGTGTCAAATGCGTTGTGAACGTTAATTCTGCAAAACGCTCGAGTAAAAAAGTAGCCCTCACGGGGGCTACTTTGCGATATTTTCTTTCAAGATATGATCACATTCCCGGCATTTGAATAAAACAGATTCTCCGCGAATGTGTTCTTTCATCTCGGTACCGCACTTCGGACAAAGTCGACCTTCTGGCTTAGGGGCATGTGCTTCTTCTTTGACCCCCTCCGGCTGCGATTGAGAATTGGGCTGTTTTGCCCGACCGAACGTGTTTCGTAACCGCTCCTTTAGATGCGCGTCTCTTTCGTTTTTCGAAGGAGGTGTGTCATATGAACGTTCGTTTTTAGGTTCTTCGCTTTTAGGGTTTTCATCGAAGAACGAGTCCTCAAACAAGTCTTTTAGCAACAATGGCTGCGGTTCATAGACTTCACTCATGTCATCAGGTCGACTGGTTGGACCGTACATATCTGGTTCTACTTTCATCCCCCATCGATAAACAAATAAGGTCTTACCTCCAAACGTCACGAGCGGCCATTTAACTTTTGCAATGAGTTCGGTTTTAGGATATACCGAAATTCGCTCGGGGCGCTTCACACGAGGATTCTTCATTCTCGTCATATCAGATTTAGCAAGTTTGCGGATAAGCGCCTTGTCTTCACTCGGTTCATTGATCCGCATACGGAGCGGTCGTTGACCCTTCCGATTCCTCACGCCGACGTAAATGACTTCATTTTCGCCTAATTCGTATCGGATATACTGTGGGCTAAAGCGATCCACTAACTCTTCGCTCTCACTCGTTGTCACCAGTGGTCCGCCGTCGTCCCTACCTAGCCCACCCATACGAATCTGACGCGTTGATTTACTCTTTCGGATACGTTTAACTTTGCCGCAGAGTTTGGATACGTCCATCGCATCTTCTGCACCCAGGTTTGATAGGTATACCCAGTGACGTGTTGACCCTTCCATCGTTCGCAAGTAGCCTCGTCCTACTTCCTCCATTTGCGCACGAGATTGCATCGCAGTCACCATACTGTGGCAGTGTTTACGGCCCTGAGTGCGAATTTCGTTTATGGAACGCGTAGCGTATGATGGATATTCATCCACATAGGCATACACTGGCGGTTTATCATTGTCTCTACCTGGACGATTAAGAACTGCTTGTTGTTCAAACACGAGAATCATTCGACCCACAAGCTTACCTGTGTCGGTTTGACCGGTGATCACAGACAACAGCTCGCCTTTTCGTCCATGTGGTGCTTCTGCTTTCCACGTATCTAAAGATTCACGGACATACTTTTTATACCGGTGATTTGAGATCCACCGACTAAACCATCCACCAGTGGACGGAAATGGATTTTCAAACTTTGGAGGCTGCCATTCTTGTGGGTCAATCCATGATTCAAACGAGAAATTTGGTCGATCAGCTACGTGGTCAATGCCCGAACCGAGCAGTTCCTGCACATATCCACTTGAGATAAGGACACGTACTTTACCACGAAGCCCACGAATGATGTTTTTGTATGCATCAGCGTTTTTCCCCTCACTGCTTCCGCCAAACTCGTTGATAATACTCGCGGCCGCACGTTTTAACATGACGCGCTCATTGTTGGAAAGCTTTGGCCAAACTACTGTACGTATCCATTCGCTACGAGACTCCATGAACGGCCTATCAGAGTCGCCGTTCTTCTCCATTGCGTCTGCTACACCCTGTACCCTCTGTGCCTCTAAGAAGAGCTCGTCCATGTCATTAAGATATTTGTCGTACCAACCAATCATGTCAATTTCTACAGGGTTACCCTCAGCATCGAAACCGTACAAGTACTTGTAAAGCTGTAGAGAATCTGTGGTGGCCTGTGCGGCCATCGTGTCAAAGAAGGCGTCACCCTTACCTTTATCCCCGGTCTGTTCGTTTAGGACGATGTTGACATTTGAGATAATCGCGTCAATATCATTCCCTGCGAGGGGATTAAAACGAATGTTAGTTCCTTTACCATCGACTTGCCCGTCAATAATGTGAATTCTGCGTACCGTCAACCCTAACGATTCTGCGTATCGTTCGACGGATGGTTCTGGCTGTGGCGAAACCCAAATAACGTTCGCCATAATGCCTCGCGCGATGTTCTCCAGGTCTTCGAATATCATAGGCTTCATGGTCATAAAGGTTTTACCTGAACCAATGGGGCCGATAATGCCCATATTCAAGAATCGGTCTTTTGCTTTAATAACCACCTTTTGCCCTGCCTTGTTACTTGCATCAGGTAACCCCGGCTCTGATTCACCGATTCCCGTTCCGATTGTAACGTCCGGAAACTTGTACGTGTCATCCTTAGTTCCAAAATTGACCGGATCAATGAAAAACTTCACAAAACGATTCAAGGCGTACAAAAATGGATAACCAGCTGACTTTACTGCGCCGAATACCAGAGCGAAAATAGCTGCGATAATCAAGATATCTACCATCACGCCCAAATTATGAAAGCCATTCACGTGTAGTACAGGCACCCCAATGACCTTTTGACCCTGAAAGTACGGCATTGTTATCCAGCCAGGTTTTTTCCCTGTCTTAGCGCTACGGGCAACAGCATGATTTACGGCATTCGCGATCCTGTATAATGAATACCCACCGAATCCTAGCACTAACCCGGCTGTAATCCATCGCATCATACGCATGACAGTTGATAGAATAACGAGAAGAATTATCACCGGAATCACTAGAAACACCGGGTGATGGAGCAACGGCCCAAGCGAAAGTGAGAAGTGTGGAAGCGGTAGTCCCATTTATAATAGCTCCCCCTTATTCGAATGAGAGTGCATTGGCTATGAGCGTGGATAAATACTCCGGAGACACTTCCTCTATACCCCTCTGGTTCCCAACATAAAAACTTGGTTTAGCAGACAGAAGCATTGGCAGCTCAAAACGAATTGTCTTATTTCCGTTTCGCAGGACTTGAATCGTGTATTTATCACTATCTTGCTTTGCCCCTGCATCAATCGGTTTGAACGTCAGCGTCTTTTCCTTAAATCGAATTTGAAGTTCCCCATTCACTTCTTCAACTGCCCAGATTTGTTTGACAGATTCCATCTGATAGGCCTTCAATTTCTCTTCGAGAGGTAAAAGTAGACTTCGTACATTCTTAAATATCTCATCGACACAAGGGCTAAAATGCGCCGAAGCGTATTGTAACCACCGGTCTTTTTCCTGTTGCTTCTCCACCGCATCAGTGACGAGATTAAAAAGCGTTTCTAGGTTACTCATTCTTTTTGCCTCCTCTTAGTTCATCAAGATATCTCGATGGTACGACTGGTTGTTCTCCGATAATCTTAGGAACACAGAGATACAAGCGATCCATTGCGCGCGTCATCGCGACGTAGAAAAGACGTGTCTCTTCGTCCAGGTGTCCCTCATCTACTGAGCGTTGGTAAGGAATATGTCCTTCTACCACGTTTGCTATGAATACCGTGCGAAACTCAAGCCCTTTCGAACCATGGATGGACATAAGACGCACTGCATCATCCTTTGGCTCTTTAGATTGCTCAATGGAATAATCGACGTGCTTCAGAAACGATGACAAGGTTTGGTGTTTGCTGAGCACACGACGAAGTGCATTAAGCCACGTCTCGCCCTCTTTAACACGTAAAAGATCAGAATGTATATCGCCAAGGATCTGAATGAACGATGTTGGATCTGTGGCGCCAAGCAACTTCGTGAGATTAGTCATGTATTGGTCGAAATCCTGGTTCGTGGTGTCCTCCAACACGGCCATGCCTTCAATTTGTACACGTTCGACAGATGACTTTCTTATGTACCCTTTGGGATATTTCATGGTTAGAATAAGGTCGTCCATTTCGGGTAATTCATCTCTGATAAGCGCATCTACCACTTTCATGTAAGAGATAATTGGCTTTATACGTGAGTTCTCATAAAAGTGCGTACTGTCACTGATGTTATAAGGTACGTCTCTTTCGACCATGATTTCTTCAAACGACATGGCTTCTTGATTCGTACGAAACAACACGGCAAAATCTGACCATTTCAATTCCGGAAAGGCTACACGTAGAGAAGCTATGGTTTCTACGACACGACTGGCTTGTTCAAACTCGTCATACGCGTTCAGCGTACGTACCGGATCACCGCCGCGGCGAGTTGCGATGATACGCTTCTTGACCTGTCGTGAGTTTAGGGCGATGACTTTGTTGGACGCGTGAATTACAGGCTCTTTGGACCGATAATTGCGTTCAAGAATAATCGTTTTGGCATCAGGATAATACCTAACAAATTCCAGTATGAGTTCAGGTCTAGCTCCTCTAAACCCATAAATTGACTGAAAATCATCTCCAACTACGAATAAATTTCGTTCAGGTAAAGATAGTTTCTGTATTAAGTCCCACTGGAGCAAATTAACATCTTGAAACTCATCAACCATGATGTGTGTGAAGCGAGATTGAAACCTACGAGCAAATTGCTCGTCTTTTACCATGAATTCATTCGCTTTGATCAGTAAGTCATCAAAATCCAGCATCTTACGAAGCTGTTTGAACTTCTCATATGAAGCGTAAATCATACCGATCATTGGGTCCCGGCAATCCGATGGCCTTAGTTTTGAGTTCTTCGCTTTAGCTACCTCAAGTTGAGCTGTCTCTAACTCTATCTCCTTGGAGAGCCCTGTCCCAAAGCGATTCACTGCGGTTTTGTTGCCTAGAATGATCTCAAATATCCATTCAGTTCTCGTAACGAGTTTCCAGTCCTTAAGTCTTGGCATAACCATTTTATTGGCAAGTCCGTGAATGGTTGAGACAACAACGGGTTTTGCTTGTTCACCAATGTCTCGTTCAATACGTTCACGCATCTCCTGCGTCGCCTTTTTCGTAAACGTACAGCACAAAATACGGTTAGCTGGAATCCGCGCCTTCATGAGTTCCGATACGCGGGTGACGAGCATCGACGTTTTTCCTGATCCAGCTCCCGCAACAACTACAACGGGACCGTCAATTTGTGTGGCAGCTTCACGCTGGGCATCATTCAAGTCCTCTAATTTGGGCAAAAAAATCCCCCCTTATACATAGCGTGCCATGAAAAGAGGAGGTTTTTGTGATGAAAGCGTTCTGAGTTACGTTCAAAAACCAATTCATATATCAACTGCAAAACTCATGCAGGGGAAAAGTTAGCAGGGTGATACTGGCTAGTGCCTATTTATATCCGCACCGTAACCGCAGGCTAACTCTGCATATTTACGCTGCGTCTCTCCGTACTTCATTCTGTGGTATACATGTATTTAATCTAGAGTTTGACACATATGCAGATTAGTGGTATTTTTTCAGGGTAAATTTGTAATATAAAATTTCGTAACTCGCCAATCTCCAATCCTTAATTGACGGTTTTATATCGAGGGTGAAGTGGTTATGTCCCGAGGTTGAGGTGGGACACGGTACACAGTTCAGTTCAATCTAGTCGGAAGGATGTGATTTTTCAAATACCAAAATATTATAATTTCAGATGCAGTAGGTTCTCTACACCAGGTATCACAGAATCCTCATCCCTAATATAACTGGCGCATCGGCTTTAACGACATCGCTACTACAAGAGAACATCTTTGTTAAGGCAATCAAACCTACCAATGCAATTAGAATTTCAGTTGGTTTTTACAACACGCCGGATGAAGTCGATCACTTTTTAGTGACGCTTAATAAATTGATTTCATCAAATCTTAACATGGGATGGTGTATCGAATGAGTGAAAAAGTAGCTGTATTGTTTACAGGTGGTAGAGACTCTACGTTGGTCGCGTGCTTAGAAGCACTCCAAGGAAACGAAGTTTATCTTTTGACATGTGACAGTGGCATTGGAATTAAACGGGAAATTTCGGAGTTTCGTGTAGAAGAACTTCGAAACCGTTTCCCGGAACGCATTGTTGGGCGAACAATTTTACCAACATACGGCTTGTTGCGTAGCATCGCTATCGAAAACATTGAATCAGACTTCAAACGATGGGGAGTTAACCTAATCCTCTTGGGTGACAAGCTAGCTATCCATGCAGCCGCAACGGTCTACTGTTTGGAGCATGGTATCACCCGATTGGTTGATGGATGTGTTGAATATCAACAAGATTTGGCGGAACAAAAACATGTCGCCATTGATTTGTTCAAGGAGTTTGAACAGCAATACGGGATCAATTATGACTGTCCGATTTATCATTTTGGAAGCCAAGACAGTGTGAAATATGCTTTGTTGTCACTCGGAATCTCTTCTAAGTCATTAGAGGGAGTATCCATTTTCGGTGATTCATTCAGCGAACCATCGGATGAGGCTGTGAAAACGTATATGGAAGATAAACTTGGAATTTGTAAAAATTACGTAGAGTTTATGACGAAGACCTCCAAGGTCGTTAGTACATATGCTCGCAAAGTCCCACAAAGCGGTGAAGTGGTGGTATCACAGTGATCCGCAAAATTGGTGCCGCCATCATATCCGACGGTAAATTGATGGTTGTTAGTAAAAAAACCTCCCCGGCAAAGTTTATGCTCCCGGGGGGTAAACCCGAACCAGGTGAAACTGACATCGAAACACTCAAACGTGAGCTACTGGAAGAAATCAATGTGAATGTTGTATCGGCAAAAAAAATAGGTGAATTCGATACAACTTCTATGTTGGAGCCACTTCCACTCTCAATGACCATATTTCTGACTGAAGTCGATAAGGTTCCACACCCTGGTTCTGAAATCGAACATGTGAAGTGGGTTGACTACAGTGATATCAACGACCTTTCATTAGGTACTGGAGTCACTAAGTTTGCTTTACCAAAACTACGTGAGATGGGGTTGCTATGAAAAAAGACAACCTTACAACTGGGGCTTGGGGTGCAATATGCGCGGGATTGATTTTTGGTGCAAATTCAATAGTCGTTAAATACGCAAACATCGACGGCATTTCAGTGCCGTTGCTTGCGTTTTATCAGTATTTCTTTGCTTTGATTTATTTTGGGTTGAAGCTATTACGTCAGCCATCAAGTGTTGGGGATCGGATACCGAGAAATCCATTGATGAAGAATCCGTTCAATTGGGTCGCAGGGGTGGCAGGTGCCTCGACTGGGTTGTTCTATTACTGGTCAATTCGAATGACTACCCCGAGTGTTGCTGCACTAGGATTGTTTCAATACCCGTGGATTATTTTTCTGCTCGGTCTTATTTTTAGCCATCACAGATTCTTTACAAAAAACATATTCAACGTGTTGGCCTTGTGGGTAGGAACATTCCTTTTAATCGGAACCAATTTGAATCACGAACCCGTGTTGGGAATGCTATGTGGGTTAATCGCTGGAGTATCATTTGCCATCTATTTGTGGAGCCTACAGTACGTTTCAAAACATAGATTCACCCAGTTGTTCATCATTGGTTTATCCGCTGTAATTGCTTTTTCAGTGTCGTTTACACATATGAGCGCTTGGCACAGTATATTTGCTTGGCATAATGTCATATTCGGTTTGGTTACATCCCTGATGGGTCAAATCGTTACGTTTGAACTTTTGATGTTCGCTGGAAAGCGACTTCACTCAACGCTATTGGGAACTTTGACCACGACTGAACTCCCTGCTGCAATGATTTTGTCATGGTTGATTTGGGGGCCACGCCCCTCTTTGCTACAAATTTGTGGTCTGATCATTATGGTATTGGCTATTGTGTGGATGAAAATTGCTGAGGGTTCCCAAGACGGTGAACCTATCGACAAAGGGGGTAGATTGAGTGAAGGAGCGGAAGACAATCCTCTTTGACTTAGATGACACCTTATATCCGTTTCATAAACATTGGGACATTGCAACGAGGTACACATTTGAAACTAGCCGCTGGACATCTCACCTTGACCAAGAAAAGTTGATGGAGGTGTATTTATCTGAGGACAGGAGACTTTGGGAACTTCACAAACAAAAGCAGATTACCCTCCAAGAACTTCGACGAATAAGATACATAAACACGTTATTGAATTTTGAGATAGCAATATCACATGGTGAATCCGATGAATTATTTGACTTATTCATGAAGTGTTTACTTGAATCGCTTCGGCCACAAGTAGAAGTTCACGATCTACTCACGTATTTAACAAAACATTACAAGGTAGGCATTGTTACCAATGGATTTGTCGATGAACAAATGGAGAAAATCCACAGACTGGGATTAGACAAACTCATTCATTCTGAACATATCGTCATAAGTGATGCTGTTGGGTTTTCGAAACCAGATCGTCGAATATTTCATCATGCGTGTTCAAAGTTTGAAACATTTCCGAATGAAACTGTCTTTATCGGGGATTCACTGTTTAATGATGTACTCGGATCGTTGAACAGTGGTCTAACTCCAATTTGGTATAAGACCTCTGACGCGCCGGATCATGATGGAATCTTGTCCATATCGAGTTTGGATCAGCTATTTAATATTTTTGGGGACTGACATTAAGCGGTGTAGGTATAGTTCCTACGCCGCTTTTTTGTGCGCCAATATGGGAATGACTCCACGCCGCGAAACCTCAATTAGAGCAATATCGACTTCAGGATTCGTTCTCGTTGTTTCGATGTCCACCACGATAAACATGGTTTCTTTTATCTCAAAACCCATGACCTTCTAACGATGATCCACTAACCGTAGTTGAATACGCCGCTCTGCGTTCCAAATGTTCTCTTGCACAGTGACAAGCAGTTCGTGTTCACTACCCACGTACCACTCGTCTATCGTCTGTCCATACCCGAAAGCAAGGACCGTTTGAGAGCAACCGGTATCATCGCTTACACGAATACGCAAGTGTTGGTTGCCCTGTCCCATCGTGTCTGCCCAGACTACCCGAACGTTGGGGACATATAGGATAGGTTCTGGATTATCACGACCAAATGGCTCTAAATCCCGTAAAGCATCGAGAAACTTTAGGTTCACGTCTCTTAATCGCAGTTTGGCATCTACTTTGTGATGTGCTTCCGGTATTTCATCATGCCACCACTCTTGTCCTGCCGTCTGGAATGCCTTCCGAAGTTTCTCCACATCTTCCGAATTTAACGAGAATCCTGCAGCTGCTGCGTGCCCGCCCATACGCGTGAAAATCCTTTGTTTGGCTTGGATATCCTCGAGTGCACGGAATAGGTCAAAACCCTCGATGCTTCTCCCTGAGCCTTTAGCGCCATCGTGTACATTGGTAAGGCACAACGTAGGTTTATTAAACCGCTCTGCAATGCGACCGGCTACGATACCAACCAATCCTTCGTGAAAGCCCTGTCCATCGATAACGAGAGTTTTTTCTTCCAGCCACGACAGATTTCCAGCAATCTGCAGAAGTGCTTCATCCTCCATTCGTTGTTGAAGACGCTTCCGAAATCGGTTCAAGTCATCGAGTTCCTGGGCAATTAACGTTGCCTCCGTTTCGTCGTCCGTTAGAAATAATTCAACCGCCCGGGATGCTTCTGAAAGACGCCCAGCCGAGTTTATCCTTGGACCAATTTGGAACCCAAGGTGGCCGGCGTTCAAACGCTGTGTGCCAATCCCCGAAACCTCAATCAAAGCTTTCAAGCCTATTATTGGACGTCTTTGCATCTCATAGAGCCCTTCTTTGACGATGATGCGGTTCTCTCCGCGCAATGGCATCTGATCGCAAACTGTAGCCAGTGCAGCGAGCTGAAGCAATTCTCCGGGCAGTTCGCCAATAAGAGCGTGCGCAATTTTTAGACATACGGCAGCCCCACATAACTCATGTTCAGGACAGTAGTTTCGCGGGAAACGCGGGTGTACGATGGCATATGCCTGCGGCAAAATGCTTCCGATGTTATGGTGGTCCGTCACAATTATCGGCAAAGACAGCTCCTTTGCACGATTCGCCGCGTCATATGCGGAAATGCCATTATCCACCGTTATCAGTAAACCGACATTGTCTTCTACAGCACGTTCTACGGCTTCGACCGAAAGCCCATAACCCTCGTGGAACCGAGATGGAATGTGGTAGGTGACTTTGGCTCCGAGAACGCTCAGCGTCCTTATCATAATCGTCGAAGCAGCCACGCCATCGACGTCAAAATCGCCAACAATTCGAATGTGCTCTTGGCTCTCTATCGCTTGACGAATGCGTTTTACAGCCTTGTCGGCATCGTGAAGCAACGAAGGATTGAAAAGTTCGTTCCGATTGCCATTTACGTGTAGTTCATACCAATCCTCGTCGATTTCTCCATACCGAGCAACAAGAATTCTAGCAATCGTCGGGTGTATACCAAGACGTTTTGTGATGTCTCGAGCATACTGCGAATCAGCCCTTCGGCCTACCCATTTTCGTTTTGTCGACGCGAGTATTTGTCCCATACTTACTCAATCCTCATCGTAGATATCGAATAGCGGCACTTGCGGAGATGTAAACTGTAGTGCGTAGCATACCTGGCGGTAATTCTCAGCAAGTGCGATGATTCTTCCATTGGTGATGAAGCCAAGGAGACGTCCACTATCATCCTGTACTCGTTTTGCTACTTCTTTCATCGTCGTGAGTCTCCTAACACTTTTGCTATGTCCGATATTTCACACTAAACGTATAAAGGTATATGCTTCGATGGTCTACCGATAATACAGATGTCCTTTTTCGGGTAGGTCGCACCCGCAGTACCAACACTTGCCGCCTGATTTGTCCCATATTGCCCGGCGCTTTTTGTCCATCACTTACCACCCTCTGCGTGTCGCCACCTGCGTCTATGTCTGAGAGCGCTCTTTAGGCCAATCTCCGCAAATAGGTTAATAGTTTGCATCGGCACCTTCCCCAAAATTTGTTCAACTGCGGATTTCACACTCACTCTCATACACAGAGCATCTAAATCGCGACGTATCGCTGAAATATCGGCTCCCATATGATACGGCGTTCTTCTATTAGCCCATCCTTGTTTCTCCCACTGACAACCAGTGAACTTTCCTTGCGCCCCCACTTAACAATCTGGCCAACCAGCTCTGTTTCGCCATCGAAGTACAACTCCGGCCTGTACAACACATGCGCATCTGCATCGGCGGGACAGTCAGCGACGTTCCCATATCCATGGACAAAGCGCATGATTATCACTCCCATTCTGAATCCTGAGTCAGCGTTTGAAATGTGGAGCCTACACTAAATGGTTGTCTGAAGTAGGTCAAAAATCCCTCCCACTCTTATTAAATCTCAATGAGAAGAATGTATTTGGCGTTCCAGGGACAATTTCACTTTGAGTTTCGCATAGCATTGGTGTAATTCCTGATACAAATCCGTGCCCCCGAAAAAAAAGACCGCCAACGGCGGTCCCCCATTACATTTTTAGTTTTTTCTCAATTTCGCGTGCCTTTCGACTAAAGTAACGGTTCTCGAGATAGATTCCTACAGTAACTAGAAGAAACACCATCAGCCAAATCGTACCGCATCCCTCCTAACAAAGCCTTCGACACTTTTAAGAATTACCTCTCCTTCTTCCAATGCATCCAAAGACAAAGCAGTAAGGTGTCCCCCATAGACACAACCTGTATCGATGTTTATACGGTCAACTAAGATCAAAGGATTAGGAACCGGCGTATGCCCATGAACAATTCGTTTATTATCCCTATATTCTTGTGGGATAAACTCCATATTGCGTGACCAAAGCAATTCCCGTTCATCCTGCTCCTTGAAATGACTATTTGGGTCCATTCCACCATGGAGTAAAATTACTCGCTCAGTCTCAATGTAAATTGGCAACGATGCCGCCCATTGTGTAAATTCAAGAATTCCTTTACGTCCATCAAATGAATGCCACGTTTCAGGGTATCGTTCTGCGTGTTCTTGCTCCATTCCATACTTAACCGCGCGTAGCCACTCATCACTCATGATTCCCGCGTATGACTTGGAAGTACCCCTGAGACTGACCGGAACGTACAAAATCCACGACGTCCTTGGAATATTCACCACGATCAACTAGGTCACCAAGAAAAATAACCTCGTCGCGTGTAGCGCGAAAATCAATACTCTTTAAAAGCTGCGTTAGTTGTACAAAGCAGCCATGTACGTCACCAATGACCCATCGCACAAGGTACACCTCCAATCACTTTCCTATGAACATTATCTCTTATTCCAATTGAGGAAATATCAAATCCAGAAACGATTTACGCTGACTCTGGTCTGCGTTTGGGTAGTGTCCCGTCAAGACCAGCTATATGATGTCAAGTCCATCATCGAGTTTCAAGAACGATGAGAGGAAGTGGTGTTTAAGGACGCATTTAAGTAAGCCTGTGAAAGACAGACTAACAATCCGAATACTCAGTTAAAAGCAGATTTTATGTGATTGGTTCATACGGCTTCCGGTCTCGCAGCACGGCATGGATGATGTATGTTAGCTTTCGTGCGACGGCGCCTGTAGCTGCCATGGGATGCTTGCCTTCGGCTCGCTTCTGTTCATAAAAATCTCGGAGTATAGGGTTATACGTTTTAGCGGTACTGGCGGCCAGCCAAATTGCCCGTCGAAGGTGTGGTGAGCCACGTTTTGACATTCGATTACGTGTCCCGTTGAATTGACCAGACTGTCGTACAGTTGGGTCGATTCCAGCGTAGGCAACGAGTTTCACTCCGGTCGGAAACCTGGAAATATCACCGATTTCACCAAGAATCGCAGCGGCTAAAACAGGACCAATGCCTGGGATAGTCACTAGGTTACTATCGACTGACTCCAATCGCTTTACAATTTCAGCGTTGAGAGATTCGAGCTGCTCCTCAGTGAACCGAATTTGTTGCAGAAGCAGACGCAATTGTAGGCGATAAGCATCAAGAGCCATATCGATCCCGAACGATGACTCAGCAGCAGATTTCAGCTCCACCGCCTTGTCTAGGCCAAGGCGATTCCGACTATGCTGTGCAATAAATGCGGCGAGCTCCTCCGTGTCCACGGCTAGGATTTCTTCTGGCGTCGTGTATTCCATAAGCAACTCGGAGGACGTTTTGCCAAATAGGTCAGAAAACACTCGTTCATACTCGGGGAATAGCATGTCCAGGATACTGATGACTTTCCGTTTCAGGTCGGAAATCGTGTCAACCAGACTAAACCGAAACCGGCTCAATTGGCGTAAGGCAACGATTTCTTCACTCGCCAATTCAGTCGTTGTATATCGGCCGAAGCGCAGCACCTCAGCGATAATGAAAGCATCCTTGGCATCATTCTTGGTTTGCCGAATGTACATGTTGCGAAATGCATCGGATTGAATCGGGTTGATGACATGGGGCCGGAGCCCATGTTTACGTAAGAATGAATGCAGAGCAAGCCAGTAGTGTCCAGTAGCCTCCATGGCTACATGGGTTGATGTTAAATTCGGATCGACTGCACGCATCCACTGAATTAGCTTCTGGCCACCGGCCTGGTTGTTTGAGAATCGTAGAGTCTTTTGCTGGACTTTTCCGTTCACGTCGATGATGCAAGCTTCATGATTACGTTTGCCAATATCAATCCCGACAAAATACACGAAAAAAATACCTCCATTGGCGGGTCCCAGAAACCTTACGAGCTACAAACTAGTGCTACATTCGCAGAGGAAGCCAAACTAGCCTCCCAACATCCAGCTCATTCGTACACTCTCGCAAGGTCCGGGTTCACAGTCTTGACGTCGAGAACCGAGTCTCATGGTGTAATTCGTGAATACCCGACCGATACGAGAATTGTATCTCAAAAACTTTGAGGTACGAGTTGAACATACTAGTGGTGTAAATTTGAGTGCAATCACTTAGTGTCGGCTATTTATGCAAAACTGACGTTGGCGCCAGCAGTTGCTGTTCATCGGTCCCGCTGAGTTTCGCCATAGACTCTCGGCTAAAGTAGCGTCTTGCCACGATCCATTCGTCGTTCTGCTCCTGGAGAATGGCACCCCCAAGACGAACGACAGATTCCCTGTTCGGGAAAATACCAACCACATCAAAGCGCCGCCGGAGTTCACGGTTCAAACGCTCAAGCGGGTTCGTCGAGCATATCTGCTTCCAGTGCTCCTTCGGAAATGCCATGTACGCCAGTACGTCTTCCTCGGCTCGCTCCAACACATCCATTGCTTTTGGGAACTTCCCTTGAAGCTGTTCCACAACGACCGCCAATTGCTGTTTGGCTGCTTCTTGTGTCGGTTGAGCAAAGATCGTCCGAACAATGGACGAAACCATAGACTGTGACGCTCTAGGCACCTGACTAAGGATATTTCGCATTGTGTGAACCCGACACCGCTGCCACGTGGCCCCGGTCAACGCAGAGCCAATCGCACTGCGAAGTCCCTCATGTGCATCGCTAATCACCAACTGCACGCCACGCAGCCCACGGGCAACCAGACTACGAATGAACGTCAGCCAAAACGAGCCGTCCTCGTTTGTGCCAATGTCGAATCCCAATACTTCACGCTCACCGGTATCTCGTACACCAATCGCAATCACAAACGCCATACTCTGTACCCGTCCGCCTTCTCGTACTTTTGGAAAGGTTGCATCTAGCCACAGATACGGATATGTCCCCTCCAATGGGCGGTTCTTGAAGTCCTGGACTACATCGTCGAGCTCTTTACAGATTCGAGAGACTTCGTTCTTGCTGAGCCCATGAATGCCCATGGATTCAACCAATTCATCCACCTTACGGGTGCTCACGCCATGCACGTATGCCTCTTGAACAACGGAGAGCAGTGCCTTCTCAGCCTTGCGCCGGGGCTCTAGCATACTGGGGAAGTAGCTCCCCTTACGCAGCTTTGGGATCTGCAGGTCAATCGTTCCAACACGGGTATTCCATTCCCGGTCTCTGTGTCCATTGCGGCTGTTGCTGCGCTTCTCACTACGCTCATACCGTTCGGCGCCAATGAGGGAACTCACCTCCGCCTCCATCACAGCCTGGGTGAGGACTCTCAGTCCCTCCTTCAAGAAATCCACATCACCATCTTCTAATCCGATCTTGCGAATTAGCTCCAAAAGTGAGATCTTGTCTGTAGAAGCCATCGATGTGCCTCCTCTACTATTTGCTGGACACTTTTAGTAGATTGCACTCGGTGGCTTTTTCGTCAAGATCTAACCGTGGAATTTACACCACTACATGAGACTCTAACTGCGTTTGTTACATGTCATACCTCCTTAAGCTGTGCCTATAAACTAGTAACCCCTGTTAATCCAAAGTGTAGTTGGACTTAACAGGGGTCTTGTGACCTTTTCGTGATAAATTTTATTGCCGCATAGGCCTACGGGATTAGGTTGCCGGCGCACTCAACGAGGGAATTTCAGTGCTCCAAACTTAAGCGATACAGTATTACGGAGGCTATGACACCTAATGAAAATACTAAAACAACGCGATATTCAAAATACCGTGTTGTTCTGCATTGAAAGTTTTGAAAGCCGTTTGACGCTTCTAGCATAAACCTGTCTTCAGAAAGCCATTTACACATTATCATATCGGCTTTCTGATAATCTATGTATACCAGATGACAAGCAAAATCCGCTGCTCTAGCAAATGTTTGTACATCCCGTCTTGAATCACATATCACGCCATATACTGTTAACTTTAACCCCTAGGGCAGCAGCGATACGATACGCTGTTTCAGATTTTGGTCGTGTAACACTGCCAGAACGAATGCGGGATATTGTTGTTGGAGAAAGCCCTGTTTGATCAGCCAGCTCTTGTGTATTAATGTCTTTAGCTGCCATCAACACTCGTAATTTTGCCGCCGGTTGTTTTTTGAGGTTGAACATCTTAACTCCCCCCCTCTCTCTATGAGCAGGATGGGATCATTGAAGGGGATTTATACCTTGTCTATCTAGTAGGTATAATCTCCTACTTAATTCATATGTATTTTACTAGCAAGGCCGCAGCGAAGGACTAAACGTCGACTGTTTTGGCTGCCTCAAAACGTCCAAAACTTGACGGTGTTAGATGTTCAGGATTTGACGGGCAGTGTGACCAAATCGATGCGATGCGGTCCATCGGGCACTTTGGAACGGTATGAATATTTCTTTTTCATCCGTATTGAGAATAAAACCTCGCGGGATAACCCTTGTTACTTGTCCTTTCACAGTGCGTGTAAGTAGGCGAAGCCTTGCATACAGAAGATAAATGCTCTGATTTAGTAGTTCCTGTGCCTTGGCAAAGGTCAAATCACGTGAATAACCACTCAACGAGTGCGACCACCTTTTGTGTCTAATTTTAACGATAGCCCAAGAGTCGTTTGCACTATCTGAACACGCCTCATCGGCCGTCTGCATATTTTACATACAGGTCCATTGATGACAACACCTATTGTGCGTACCACCTGAAATGCATCACACTTTTTGCAGTAAAAATCGATTACCGGTAGAGTCTTGGTATTGGACATGGATCTAGTCCTCCCGAAGCAGATACATACGATTGTGCCGGTCGAAAGTTGGGCATTGTTCTTCTTTCCCAGACGTAGTCGGGGCTTCCACTAACAACTGCACCCACGTGAAACTCTAACCACTATCCGCCGAACTGGAGCTGTCATGTATATCACAACTCGAGAAAAGGAGTTCTTCGGCAAATACACGTCTATATTCATACGATTTAGTACCATCCAGAATCGATTCAGCATATTTCGGTTTTATTGGTAATATCTATATAGCCGCTCCACCATGTCACGAGCATGATTGAGCGCCGTTTGTTATGATTAAGTTATCACCATAATCCTTTACCCCTTATTAGACTACTGAATGGTGTTCTCAGTGGTCTATTTTTTAGGGTCTCATTCCCCAAGATAGAACACTGAAGGTAAAACCCTACACAACAGAAAAAGGCCAGCAAAACAAATTGCCGTCAAGCAATAAGTTTGAATTCATAGCTCGATTGTAACTGTCGAGATTAAAGAAAACGTTCTATATTCGTTCCATGATTATACAAAAGAAACACAAAAGAGCGCAGGTATGCCCTGCGCCGTTAAAAGGATTTATCAATATGCCCAAAATTGAACGTATTGGATGTCTGCTTGACTTCAGCCTAACTGACCCATATACACTCTTCAGGTTTCTTATCGAAAATAAAGCGCTCAAACGTTGCTAAACGCAGCGTATGACGCTCCGTTCGTTCAAGGTATTTCACACGCGCCACGATTCCCATCTCGATCCAATAGATGCTCTTTTCTTCACGCAACGTGATACCACGTGCAATGCGCTTGAATGCCTGTTTTTCTACGTCGCTGAAGCCATTCTCCACCCATGCCAACGCCTTTAACCCCGACTGAAAGCGCGCGCCGACAAGAATACCGAAACGCGGTTGTTGGCGCCATGCTAAGATACATGTGTCCATTGTCTTCCACAACTTAATTTTGACCCAGTCGGTTGGGTGCCGCTCATTGAGTCGGTATGGGGAATCAACATGCTTTGCACACGTCCCCTCCCAGTCCATCTCCTTCATCTTTTCGTGCAGTTCGGTACCGCTTCCGACAATTGTAAACGTTGGTAGTAGTGTTGCTGTCCGCCCAACGGTCTGGTCAAGAATCTCCATACGCGCCCTTAACGGAAGTCGTGTATGGTCTTGAATACCCGTTTGCAGCACATCCCACACAACGTACGTCACTGGATGCGTCAACACACCTGCATTGATTTTGTACGGATTAGTCAACCTGGCACGGACCATAACATCATCGAATGATTGACGTCCACCGCGGAATACGACTGCCTCACCGTCGAGAATGCATGTGTCCTCGTCGAGCGTTCTTACCGCTTCTACAACTTCAGGAAATTTGGTTGTCCATATATTCCCATGACGCGTGTAAAGTTCAACTTTATCCCCTTGTTTATGGGCTAGAATGCGAATTCCGTCGACTTTCGGTTGAAAACAGTATTCGGGAGAATCGAAAATCTCTTCTCTCATCGTCAAAAGCATAGGTTTTATAGGTGTAAATAGCATATTCATCACCCATACCATTGTCACAGCTAATTACAGAGGGATAAATAGAGGTTTGCTGGAAGGACTCTTATGAGGATAATAGGTCGCACCGGGGATTGGTCATCATAGGTGTAAGTCACCGCTGATTCGATAGCACAGTATAGAACTTCGAAACTTATACCATATTGAAAACTATGGCCGTAACGAGGCACACCCGGAGACGAAAAATCGCTTGTCGGAGTCTCCGGGTGGCGGTCAATAAGCGGCCCTAACTCCCCCATCCAGTTAAACCGGCATGCAGTTCCGTCCAGTACCACACCGGTTTACCCTTACGACGCGCATAATGAATTTCCCGCTGCGTGCTCGTTCCAATGTAGCCATCTACGTCAATTACATATATGCATTGGGACATATCGATTTCCCGAAGGTGCAATTCTTCAAGTTGGCGTTTTTGGGTCTCTGTCAATTTAATTTGATCCGCGTGTGCAAACACTCCAGGCGCAAGGACGATATGATTAGACATCGTTAATTCCCGGGTGATTTGCTCAAACTCACTCTTGAAACGAGTCGAACCACAAAGGGTAATAATCATTGGCGGCCTCCCTGGGGAATTGATTTTCTTATATCCACTTTACTGAAGATACCTACTTGAAATACGCGAATTTCGCGATGATTTTTCTTACTGAACCCTGTCATTCTGCATCTGATCTAAGAGTGTTGCTAATTTCTTTGCTACTCGCTCACACGTTATGACCAATTGTTCCCACGGCGCCAACACATCTTCGTAGTTTTGTGGAGTAAGAATGGCCAACTCGGTTACGAGTTCGATTTCTGCTCGTTCTAGGGCCAATTGGTAAGTTCGAATGGCACTTTGCATCTTACTTACTGCAAATGCCTGGCGCGCCTCTGCGTCCTCGATAGACAAGAGAGATTGTAGTTTTTCTTGGACACCTTTTTGAGTAGCCAGTAGGCGCTCTCTATGGTCTTCTTCATTCATAGGTCTGTTTGTAAATTCTTGTTCGACTTCACTTGCGACGCCGAGAACGTCAATATTACGATTGGAAACCTTTATAGCCAATGAATCCAATGGGCTTCTTAAGGCTTCCTTCACGTCAACTTCGGAGTGATCCTCAGCCGTTTCTTCGCCTTCTTCAGAACTAAGGTAAAACTCCTCGTCCCCAGGCACATTTAAGCCCTGAGCAATATCGCTGTCAGATGCTTCGTCTTCGTCACCACGTCCAAATGCCTTGCGAAAACCTTCGGCATCCTGCTTGGTCATGTTGTACGTCTTTGAGACAGAGAGCTCCTTAATACTGTCAAAGACGTTTTCCTGACCTTCTTTTGACAAACGAGACAGAATCGAACCGGCTGCAATTCCTATTTTTCCGTCACTCACTAATTTCTGAAGCGATGGAATCAGCTTATTAAGTGAGATGTACCGTTGAAATGTTCGCGAGGACATATTCAATTTCGCCGCAATACTGTCTAAAACCACGACATCGTGTCGTGTTTTTTTGGGACGCCCCTGTTCAATACCCTCTAACTCTTTCAATCGACTACACTGCCAAGCCACTTTCATGAGATCTTTTTCGTCTTGTGCGCGGTCAAGATTATCCTCAATAAGCATGTATTCTGCTTGGTCATCATCAACGTCAACGTACTGTACTGGAACAGAAGGAAATCCCAAATCAATAGCGATCTCGCATCGCGTGTGTCCTCCGATAATCATGTTCGTGTTTCGTTGTACAATAATTGGTGTTTTAATTCCGTTAGCAACGATACTATCTCGAATCATAAGATAGCGTCCGTGTTCTTTGTTGGGGATTGTGCGTGCTTTCTCACGTAGAGGGTTTATAACTAAAATTCGGGGATCTACCATTTCGACCGAATCCATTCGCTTCACCTCGCACGGATTTTAAATCCATTTTCATACGAGGCTTGGACAAGTTCCGTTCCAATAGTGTGATACACGATTGAAACGCGCTTTCACCGTTTGAGACTATTCACCTTCTTCACGTGCTGTTTTTTCAAACCGTACACACTTGAATACGCCTCGCGCAGCCAACTGTCCAATACCCCAACTTGGTCCAATGTGAATCGAACCTTGCCATATTGACGAATCTGACTACAAACTTCATCTGCACCCCCAACCAACTCATCAGCATCAACTTGCATCGTTGCATTTGGGCCAAAAACTATAAGGTTCACGTATACCGTTGGTGTCAAATCACCCAATACGTTTCGGAGAGCCCGTATATGCCCCTGATTCTGTCGAATTGGATTATATAGGTCATATGTACCCTTATTGGTCCATACCGTCCAAAATTGGTCGTTCTGACGCCCTGTAACGCGTCCATGAATGTTCTTGGTTTCCACTACGAATATCGCGTAGGGAGACAAAATGACGTGGTCGATTTGAGCTGTATCGGAATCTCCATTGGGTATCAGAACGTTGTTTCGAATAATGTACTCTGCGGGTAGTTTGGATAAGGTATGGCTGGTTAAAAGCTCCCCGACTTTACCGGCCACGTTACGGTTATGGATTATCGACTCGACAAGGAACTTCAGCATGGTTAATCGCCTCCTATATGTTCATTTTAGTTCCCCTTTCGGGTTGTAACGGCCACTTTGGGTTCAAAATTTGCATTCCTTTGGTAACAAGCGACTGCAGTACCTTTTCCCTTTTCGATTCCTTCAT
This sequence comes from Alicyclobacillus acidoterrestris, assembly GCF_022674245.1. Classification (GTDB taxonomy): domain Bacteria; phylum Bacillota; class Bacilli; order Alicyclobacillales; family Alicyclobacillaceae; genus Alicyclobacillus; species Alicyclobacillus acidoterrestris. The sequence goes on along the minus strand of NZ_CP080468.1, from coordinate 75,796 downwards.
TGGAAAATAATATCAGCCCCTTGCTCGAACACACGTTCTTGTATTACGATCTTAATGGTGATGTCGATGTGCGGCCGTTTTGCAATTACGGAAAGTTGGACGGAAATCCTCAAATACTACGGAATCGTAGAGTCAAACTATGCTTTTCCGAGCAAATACAATATTGCTCCGTCTACACTGATTCCTGGAATTATCACTGGCACCAAAGGTGAGAGACGAGTTGGCCCATTCAGATGGGGACTAGAACCACGAGCGTGGAACTCCGCCGGTCCCAAGCCGATTAACGCGCGCTCTGAAGGGCTACGACAGAATCGCGTATTTCGCAACCTCGTTGAACGGCGCCGGGCGTTAATTCCTGCAACAGGCTATTTTGAGTGGCGTAAGAACGACAAGCAACCCTTCTACATTCGTGTAAAGAGTCGTCCTATCTTTTCGTTCGCCGGCTTTTACGATACCTGGGTCAACGATAATGGTGAAAAAGTCAATACGTGCACCATCATCACTGTCGCGCCTGGTTCAAATATTCGACTAAAGTCGATTCATAACCGAATGCCCGCAATTTTACGCGGTCACCAAGACGAACGTTTCTGGCTTGACCGGAGCGTCACAAACATCGACGACTTACTCCCTATCATTGAACCTTTCCCGGAGGATGACATGATATGGTTCCCGGTGAGCAAGATAGTTGGTAACGTAATCAATGACTCACCTGAGTGCGTTCAGAGGATTGACCGATAAGTTTTTAGACAATCGAGGCACTGACTTTTTACTAAGTCCCTTCCGAGATTCGGTACCCGGCTACCAGCATTTACGATGTCCGAAGGCGGAGACGCGCGGGTCTCGCCTTCGGGAGCACCTGTCTTCTCCCCAGCAATCCCCCCTTTGTGTCTGTTTGGCTCGACAGAACAAAAATAGATGTTAAAGTATCAAGTATATCGAATAGTCAAACTACACTACGGAGGTTTCTTCTAAAATGAATGTTGTTTTGAGTGACGAGGAACGCCTATTAATCCTCTCTAAACTTTCTACAGCACAGCGTGAGTTTCTAGAAGAAATTCGTGTTAGTCGCCGTTCTCGAATTATTGAGAGTCTTGCTAAGAAAAGGGGAAGTGGAGTTGACTCTACAAAAACCTTAGAACAATGGGATTTTGTAGGTTACGATGACTCTGGTTTCGGCAACCGTCACTTCAAGTGCGACCATTGTGGGATGAGCTTACGATATCGATTCACAGTCGTTAGTCTTACTAGTGGCGAGAAAACGCACATTGGCCGAGATTGTTTAGAGTCTTTCTATGGGATTCCGTCCTCTGTGGCCGAAGCGATATATCGCGGGAATCATTCGATACATCTAGACTTGGACGAATTGCTTTACAAGTTCGAGAATGGCTGGAACCTTGAAGACGAGCATATTAAGATTCCTGACGGGTTCAGATTAGATCCTAGCATTGAACGACATCTAAACTTAGGACTTCCCCTTCTATCCAGTCAGATTAAGACTTTAAGGCAAAGTATTTTTCAACATGAATTACAGAAACGAACGTTTAATTTTCCCGATGATACACCCTTTAATAAGAGAATCGTTTTAAACTCCAATTCCAATCTACGTCGACCAATACATCAAAATACCGAGTATCGCCCTTCTAATATGAAGTTTGTACCCATGCCTAATCCGCCTTTTTTAATAAGGAACTCAATGGGCTATCTTTGGATTTTCATTACAAAGGGAACAGTGAGTCAAAGGGCACTTGTTTCACAACTTATTCGTCAGGAACCCTACCGCATGAAGCAAAATAGAGATGAACTTTATAAACAGGTAGGCGAATTTATAAGTTATCTTCAAAACGAAGGAAAAATTCAACTTACTTCAGACGATGAGCACGACCGAGTATGGATTATAAAAAAGTAACTGTTCTCTAAACGACTCTTTGTAAAATGACCGTAAAAGTCCTTGAACTGGAGCCCTCTCCGTAACCATGAGGGACATTGGATAATTGCATCAGTTTCTTACACTTGGTTATAATAAAAATAAAGACACCGCCCATCAGCTGTAACTGATGAACGGTGCTGCGGTTGGGGCCAACTAGCCCTGTTGTGTCATATGAATGTATGGTACGCCTTGAGAGCTAATACCTGTGCTGGGGTATTAGCTCTTGCTCATTTCTGGAACTCTATGTGTAACGAGAATAACCAGAGTGGCATGCCAGCTATGTTCACTGGTGCTGCTTTAAGCTTGACTGTTACCTTCATAGACAGCCACCTCCTGCCCGTAGAGAAATCCCAACAGGGCAGTTGGCCCACATTTCTACGGGCCGGGTGGTTGCACGCAACAACCGCATTCCAATTATATCATCTCCACGGTCCTCCATTGCCATTTACGTTGTGGGTTATAACTTCACTTGTACGTCACCACTAATGCCGTCGAAAGATTTCTTCCTGGCGGCGTCACGTAACGTCCATTCAGGTACAGTCCCGCGGAACTCCCACCGTCCAAATTCATCGCTTGCTTTAACCCAAGTTTCTTCGCTATGTCAGCTTCCGTTGACAGTGTAGCGGCGTGAATTGTCCCGAGTACAAGGTCTCCCTTGGCGTCTATCCCTGCGAAACTCCGCAGTGTATTACTATCAACCAACGTGGGATCCTTAAAACCTTCAAGTGATGGATTTAAGACAACTTGACGGTCATCCACTAACATCGGTCCACACCCCAACGCATTAGGGTATTTGGAGATGTTAATCGCTTGTCCCTTTAAGTTCTCCACATTTACGCTGACACTCGCTGGGTCGCCAGGGTGAATGCGGCTAAGCATTGATTTCTCGCCTTTGCCAATTTCCACGGAGTATCCATTAGATGGGATAGTAGTGCTACCTTGTTTGACACTCGTGACTTTACCATCCGCAATACTCACTAAATCTGCGTTCTTATTCGTCATCGTCTTACCGAAGTAAGAAGTTAGAATATCGACGACGCCCGAGTTTGTCGAAGGTGAGTTGATGTACCACGGCCAAAGCCCAGTGACAGATGGGTTCGTCTGGTCCTCGATCGTTCCGGATAAGGTCTCCTTCGCGCGGGTCATCAGCATGTTTCCGTTGGAACCGAACGCTAAAAGAGTGCCCTGTCCCGCACTCTCAAATTGTCCGTTAATCTCTATTGTCCCTGTCGGAAATTTGTTCCCCCACGAGTTGAAGAAAGTTCCGTTTATGGCGACCACCGCATGGACGGATTTGGCCATATTCGCCAACGACTCGGTTGTACCCAGCTTATGATTTGCAATCACCGGGAATACAGAGACGTTCGGATTGTGGGTGTTGATGGTCACGTATTTGACCATCTCACCGTCTATTGTTGCCTGGTGTTGGCTGATCGCTTGCGTGTAGGGTGATTGAGTTGCAGCCGAGATAGCGAGTGGAGACAAGACTAAAGATACCACTGCACAAGGGCCGGCTAGAATTTTAAGTACTTTCATAGTAAACCTCCAATGAACCAATACCTATATCATAGTAAGACAACCTAGAACAATTTACATCGTTTTCCTCCATATCCTTTGCACCTTTGTCCATACCTCCGACGTCACGTTCATCCAGTTCCTTACGCAAAATTGGTTCGTACAGTGACACAATGTACCAATGTTCAGACGCCGCGCATCGACAGACTTTGCACCTGCCGCCCCTTATAATGATCCCCGCTAGGAAAGGCGGTATCTGTGGCCGCCAATTTGTCGTCAGCGAAGGTGGGGCTGGCGCTCCTTACCTTTACCCCGTATTTACAACCTACGGTAACGTGGGCTGTCTTTTTTTGTAGGCAACGCGGTGTGTAAATCGGCGGCAACAATATTATGATTCGTCTGCAAATTCATATTTTCAACGGATTCATGGGGTAACATCTCTAGAAGTGGGGATGTCATGTTGACGGTTAAATCGTTGTTCGGTTCTCTGAGATGATGCGATATCAAGTCACAACAGGCTTGTTTTTCGCTCCCCATGTTTCTCTCTCAGCCCAGGAACCCGAAATTCTCCTTCCATCTCGGTTATTAACCGTGCTAACGCTTTGTCTCGTACGAATGAAGACGAATGGATTTACTTCGATTTAACCACCTGTTCAATCAAACGACTGGGTTCCGATTGACCAAGCTTCTTTTACTTGATCAGCGCACTCTTTCGAAACTGGCAATGTGGAACATAACTGAAGCAGTGCTGCCATAACTGGTCAACACTTCACACTTCCGCGCTTACTCCCGACGCGACTCCGTCTCGCCGGAACCAAGCGCTTCGTGATACTTTGGCATATTAGCATTGCGCAAAAAGGACAGACCAGTGTGGTCTGTCCTTTCGTATGCCGGCAGCTCCGCCTCCGCTGCTCGGCTTCGGCAGCCACGCGCGCTGCCCTACCTAATGATGCCCTATCACTTAACAATGCGCTGGTCGAGTAGTCTGTCGCTTCACGGCCGCGGCGTAGGGATGTTTTCCGATCCCCCGACCATGTTTCCAGCTCGCATTGTGGTACGATAACGGACGTCAACGTTCTCCACGTTATCGCACGCCTATCTCCATCCTACATCCGACGCCTAACTGTTTTGCGCCGATTTCGTGATACTTTTCATCGTTGCAATATGACGTTGTGTCGAACGACACTTCCGCGCTTGCTCCCGACGCGACTCCGTCTCGCCGGAACCAAGCGCTCATAATTGCAATAAACGAAACTCTGTGGAATACCCATTCAACTTCTCTCCTACCTGCTTCTTTAAAAACGCGCGTATGCCCACTTCTTCTCCTGCGCTTGTGACGTAGACGACACGGCGGCCTGCTGCAGAACCGCTCACTGTAAATCGTTCATGGTTGAACAGACTGTATACGTGCGCCAAGCTGGTGCCAAACGTGCTGTCGAAAAACTCCACCTGGCCGTCCCGTGTCGCACGAAACGAGTAAAACTCCGTCGCCACCAACTCCGGAATCTCATTCGTTCGTTCAACGCGCCACCCTGACTTTTTGTAACTCTCGATAAGAGGCTGCAATGCCTGTTCTCGCTTTCCGCGCAGAATCCATGCCGTAGCCGTTGGGTGATCCAAGGCGTATTCGTATGGAAGCATAATCAACGTTGAATGCTTTGAAAGCAGTGTAGAAAACGACAAATACACTTTCGGATACAAACTTTCGACCATGAGTAACAGTCGTTCTTCGTGAAGCCCAAGAGAACCGATTAAATCGAAAGCTGGTGGAAAGGCACGACTTAGATATTGATGAATCCCTAGCAAGTTCCCAGAATCGCACAGAGTCAGTCCAATTACCCGACTGTCTCCAACAGATAGGAATCCCGCTAATGAAGGACGGTTTACCCAAAGTTGAGCGATCTCGTTCTGGGTACCTTCCTCTGCAATTTGACGAATCCCTAACGCGTTTAACATGTGTGCAACGTCCCAATAGACGATGTCTTGCACTCCGGCTGCAACCATTTCTACTTCTAACTGCGCGACCCGAAGTATTCGTGGCATCCTGGCACTTGTTAATTCGCGTCGAATGCGCACACTGGAATATGCCCACACATGCGCCCCTTCGTATAAGTCACGTTCAATCAGACGCAGCCCTTCTGCTGTGAGCTTCCACACGTTCACCCTGTTCATCTTTCGCCACGAACCGTTTCGGTACAACAACATTGGCTTATTGAAACTCCGTGCGTAGCCACTTGCCTTCATCACTCGCTGGACCTCTGACGTTCCATCTGCAAACCCCGAAAGCACTTGAATCTGTTCAGTCGTCAACACACCGTGCATGTATAAATGCGACAAGTACGTCTGCGCCTTCAACGCCGTCTTTTCCGTCATCGTCACCGGCTTCTGTATCACAACGTCCACTTGCGTTTCGCTCACCGCGTAGCCACCTTCCTGCCTACAAGCCACCCTTTGTCTTTAGTAGATACACACTCCATGTGCACCTACTAAAGACCTCCGTGTTTTGGTCTGTAATTCCCGAGCGCACCATGGCCGTTTTCCCTTTTAGTGAAAGGGAAAATTAGAACATTTGTGAGACGTCGATTCGTGTGTAACAGAAAATTTTCTATTCCATACGAAATGACAGCTCTGCTTGAGCCGTTAGTTGCGCCCGATTTGTTTTATTCGCAAGGTTTGTTTGCAGCAATATCGTCCAATTCTTCAACATCAATCACTACGGAATTGCTGCTCATAGCCGATTTGTAGGAAAGTATAAATACCAATCTTTTCGCATCGTCATTCATTAGTATTCCTGACTGACAGAGCCCGTCTATTAACGGACGAATCCAAAAATGGTCAGGGTCCAAAGGTATTGAATGGGTTATCTCAATGCACACCTTGACTCTTGCCCTGAGCAACGGGTAATGTCCGTGTTCCTTTAATTTGAGTGAGATACCTCGCATTAAGGCGATCCAAGCTTCTCGAACCGTGTACAGATGAGATAATCCGTTAATTCTTTTACTTCTCACAAGGAATAAGTCTGACATTGATATAAGCTCGTATGGAATCTTGAGAGTAAAACCACTTTTTTGGCGTTCTACTTGAATACCGTAGTCTTCAGGTGAATATTTTTGTTCTAAAAGCCCTTGCACGATTGAATCCGCAACTAAACGACCAATCGTATCCCGTATACCTCGAAGTTTTAGCTCAATATCTTCGATGGAAGACCACCACAAGTCGCCAACTGCCCGATTCAACTGAACCAGCATCCCTTCACACTCCATCGCGAATACCATAATCCGCAATGGTGCTTTTATGTCCTCTGGGGACTGAAAAGGCTGAGAATCGTGTTTCAACAACTGATTGAGGTTTGTCCGAGTTTCCTCGTACCACCGATCAATTTCCCGATATAATTCCAGCCCTGTCATTCAACAAAAGCTCCTTGAACACATGCCATGCACTTTGCCTCGCGTCCTTACCCCATGCACCACTAGGGACTCCAGACTTCCGCCATGCATCTTGCAGTGCATTCCCTTATATTTCGCTCGATAATCAGGACAAAAGCGCCATGCACAATGCCCCGCGTTCTCACCCTTTGGTACAACTGGGGTTTCGGGTTCATGCCATGCACAACGCCTTGCAACCTCGTCGTTTTGTCGTTAAGCAAAAAATGAAATGCCATGCGTTATGCGTGGCGAATCTTTGAAATCCCTTGCTAGACAAGACTTTTTCATGCATGGCTTTGCGCGTGGCGCATATTTCACAACTTGCCCTGCGTTGCGCCTTGCGAAATCCCGGGAAACCTTGACCTGACTGCGATTGTCGAGCGTGGCTTTGTGCCATGCGGTCATTTGTAGAAGTCGAGCGCACTGTTCATCACCTCTTCCAACGCGGCATTGTGCGCTGCGTCCGCATCGTTCACCTGGTTATTTCCCTGCTCCATCGGTATCTCGACATGGACATTTGTCTCGTCCCGTACCGATTGAATGCCCGACAAAGCAACCATGCTCTGTAACAAACGACGGTCGATGAACGACTGTTGGCGCGGAACCGCGATCGTGTCCACGCCTCGCTTGTCGTAGTACATGCGGTGTATCGCTTCAATTACTGTTGCTTGAAGGACCTCACCTTTGCTTAATTCACACAGCCAATCGAGTATGGCAGGATCGACATCCTTTGGTATTCGAACGGATATTGTGTCCTGAGGCTTCCATTCTCGCTTTCGTGAGCGACTCATACGGCCGTCACCGTATCTGCTGCAAGACGTACCGCTGTCAGGAACATTCCATCCGCGTTCAACCATCGAGACCGATACAACGTCGGAGCGTACTCGAGATTGAACCCATCTTGTTGAGCAAACTCCTTAAGAAACGGATGCAGCAGTGCCGCGCCACCACCAAGAACGTAGAAATGTTCAATCGTTGGTATCTTATTCCAGACTTCGATGATTTCACGATAGACATGCGAAGCAGCCGCACTCAAATGTCGCTCGATTATCTCCGTAATGTCATGTCGACGACCGAATAGAACCACTTCGCGTTTTTTGTCCTCCAGGAACTTTGCAAGCTCCATCCGTCCGCCAGGAAAAGCATTGCGCGCTTTAGTCTGTTCTCGAATGTCTTCGAGGAGACTGGTGAGCGTCGTCCCAATCCCGTACTGCAACCCGTCCGACAACGACGCGTTGATATTGCCTCGTTCAAACACAGGAAGCTCCGTACTCAACTCCCCAATCTCTGCGACCGCGACGAGTGAACTCGATAGCTCCTTTGACTTCTCCGGAGACTGTTGGCACAGCGCAAGGAAAGCCATGTGTCCTTCGCTCACGACCTTGGATGTGATTCGTAGACGAACCGTAATACCGCCCCACGGTGACGGAGACATGAATCGGACTGTATGTTCGCCGCTTAGACGTTGCTCGAAGTCGAGCCTTACACCGCGTTCCAAAGCTTCAACAAGGCTGACGCCGGATACGACGAACAACTCTTCATCAATTGTCGTTGCCGATGAGATTCGTTCACCCGCGCGTTCTCGCTGCTTCACCACCGCGCTTGCAAGTGCCGTTAAGTACATGAGAATCGCCTGTTCACTCGATGTCTTCTTCTCATTTGGTTGCATGTAAGTCGCTTGTGGGCCTTGGTCTGCTGCAAGTTTGCCGACGAATACACGGCGAGCGCCATCGGTAAACGCAGACGAAACCACTTCTACATCGAGTGCGTTTAGTGGTTCCTGGCGTTCGCCGAGATCGCTTCTTGGACTCCCAACTGCTGTTACGTTCGGAATGGATAACTCCAATCCGCGCATTACGAGTTTTACCGCTCCATTGCCTAAATCAAGCCCAACCGGAAGCATATCTATGATTCCCCTTTGCGATATAGTCTTGTGCTGGTGCCGGCCTTCCCGTATAAAAACCTTGAACATACCGAACACGAATATGACGAAGGAAAGCCAGATCACTCTCACTTTCGACTCCTTCGACAATTAGCTTGCTACCAAACCTGACAAATTGCTCGGCGAGGAGAGCGAGGACACCACTATCGTCGTGACCGGCAAGAAACTCGCGGTTCATCTTCACAAATGCGGGTTTCAAGCGTTCTAATGCAAGGAGATTGCTCATACCCGTTCCGAAGTCATCGAGAGCAAACTGTACGCCAATATTCAGGAATTTGTTGAGGTCGAGTTCATCAAGACACGCTCGTTCTGTAATCTCAATGACGACTTGGTTTGGTTTCAGCGCGTACTCCCAAGGGTCCCAAACTGCTTCACTCAGAGTCTCAGGTTCTGTATTAACCATTAGTAGTTCCCCGGCCCGTAAGAAACCTTGGCAGTCTTCCATCGCTTGACGCATAAGTGTTTGGTCAAGCGCGGCGATTGTTCCCTTTCTACGATGCTGTTCAATAACGTCTACAGGCGAGCTTCCATCTAACGGTCGCATGAGGGCTTCGTATCCAATTACCATTTGATTCACGATATCCCATATGGGCTGGTACGCAATCTTGTACAAGTGTGTGTCCACCTCGCTTTACTAGAAATGTTCCCACGTGCATTAGGGTGATTTTGTTCCAAAACCGTTCCAAGGCAAAAAATATCCCTCACTCATGAAAATGAGTAAGGGAAGAAACGATCCTACTATTCAGTTTGTAGTGCTGTTATTACCCGTCCCTGGCTGAATGTAATACCATTCGGGATCATCACTGGTCACCAGGAAGTCATCGTAGGGGAATACCCCTGTAGGCGTCGTGGCTGTGCCGCATTCATCGGTTGCTGTAATCTGGATGCTAATGGTGTCCCCATCTGGTAACTTTGGCATAATTGTTGCGCCTTGCCATACTCCGAAGCCGAGATTGTTTGCCGGCTTCATCGTCACCGTCCAGGAAGTGTCTCCATTCTCGTCAACCGCATCATGTTGGTTCACTGTGAACGTCGCCGTAACCGATGTCGGCTGAGCCTGAGGAAACGTAATCGCAAACGCGAATGGAGCTTGTACGCGCAGTGGGATGGGCCCATTTCCAACTTCCGTGTTCGTAACCGGCATCTTAATCTTTGCAGTAAGCCCAAGGTCTTGTTGCAGGTCCTCTGTCGGGTGATAGATGCCCGAAACTTCGAGTCCTGTCATGGTCAATGGGACAGTCTTTGTGGATGTCACCTGTCCGTTGGTGTACGTCGTAAATATCTCAGTGCCATCCCCATTCGGCCCACACGTTTCCGTTGTGTAGGAGTTTCCTTGCGAACCGTTCCCTGAATCCGTCACGGTCACTTCGTTCGAAATGGCCACGGGATTGCCTGTATTCGGGTCAACGAGCTCGGCCACGTACTGGAGACTCGTTCCGGCAACAGGTGTGTATGGGATAGCTACATTCAATCCGTCTGTGTCCGGCGCCCAGTTTGCTGAAACGACACTTTGCCATGTCTGCTGGCACTTCACGACTAATTGCGCATCCCCGTTTAATGCTTGATTAACGAAGTCCTGATCTGTTTTGTCGAGCGTAATCTTAAAGTCAGTACTTGCAGGCTTCACAACCTGTGTCGGCAACGCAGCTAGCGTGAAATTATCCGGCGGTGTTACAGGGTTGAACCACGTAACACTCACTTCGTTGGATGTAGCCGATACGTTTCCGGCTGCTGTAGTCAATGAGTATGACTGTTGCTGAGAAATTGGTGTTGATTGCCCTTCTTGCATTACGTATTCTGTCCACGTCCAGGTGCCAATAGCACCACTAAACCATCCTGTCGGAAGTTGGGTGATATAACCTGTAGTTTCCCACTCTCCTGCATTTGAAGTGGTCAATAACATGGCCCCTCCGCTTGTGACATTCAGAGTTACTCCAGCTGTACCACTACTTGAACTGGTAAAATTATTATTGTTTTCTGCCTCGATGAGTACTTGATGCATTCCCGCAGGTAATGTGATTGTAGCCGTAGAAGTATCAGGAATGCTTCCACCCACACCCCCATCGTTGCCTTGTTGTAACACAGGTTGACCGTCCACGTAGACCTGAGCATAGTCGTCTACCTGTGGCATGTTAAACGTGACAGACTCCGTTTGCGGTAAGTTAAACGTCGATTCAAAAAATGCAGTCCCATTTATCTGTGACGACGCATTTGAGACCCAAATGGAACCATTGTAACTTCCGGCTTGTGCATTTTGCGTGAAAAGAGATGTCGGAACATAGCCTGGTGCTTTGGTGAAAGTCCAATATGGAAAGTTTTTCACTGTCGTGATTGGCCCACCAGCAGAGACTCCATAGCTCATAGCACTAGACATACCAACTGACTTTACATAATTCAAGTTACTGTCGTAAAAACTTCCTCCGTCAACATATTCATTAAGTTGGCTGTCGTAGATTGCATTTATTGAAATCGGAGACGAACTAATGCTATTTGTACTTGGATTATAGATGTAATTTCCATTATATTGGATCAACACTAATCCATTCACAACGTTAACATATGGAATTGAACTTGAATTCGGAAGCGCGACTAATTCTGTACTCGTCCCCGTATTTGGGTCGTATGACCATAATTCACCATTTGTATCAAAAGGGGCTGACTGCTCTTGAGTCCATGTTGCGTAATACACCAAACCATTTGCTGAATCATAACCTATTGAATCGCTTGGATACGCAAAAGTATTTGCTCCATTTAAGATACTAGCTGTACCCGTAAATGGATTATATTCCATCAAACAGCTTCCATACGCGCTTTCTTCATATGGATCAGGCTCAGGTGTGGCCGACCCCGGATAATATAAAATCCCGGTTTTGGGGTCAATAGTGAATGAATTAAATGGGAATGTAAAGAGAGTTATCCACTGACCATCCCCGTGGTGAGCGCCCGGATCATAGTATCGGTCCTCGTAAACCCCTAAGCCCATAGATGGGGCTGCCGTAGGATTTGTGGGGTCAACGGATTCTAACTGCCACGTATAGTCATACATTCCATCTGTTGTATACATAAGATAAACTTTGTGATCGACAGGATTGTAGAGTCCTTCATCAAACCAGTACATCGTCGCTCCGATAAATCCCGGCATATAATTGTCCTCAAGCATCTGTACCTGGGTCCACGTTCCTGACTTCAAGTCATACGCATACAAAGCTACAAATTCATGAGTATATTGGCTATCAGAGGTTGAATATTCTACTCCCGCATAGATCACCTGAGTATTAGGTGCATAGACCAAAGGCTGCGTGAAATAGGCTGTATTCACGGTTCCGTACGAAGTCGATGTACCCGTAGTGATAGGTAATCCTGCTATATTCTCCATCGAATTTGTAGTTGGATTATAGTGCTGAATTTCAGTTGATGTTTCACTAAACAAACCATCTGGTGGTGCGGATGCAGGAACGTTCAGCGATGGTATCGACGGATTCCCTGGCTTTACGATCTGAGCCACATACTTGTCTGTCTCAACTTGGTGTTTTGTCTCCAAAGCATTCAAAACTGTTTGTCCTGGTTGACCGGTTGCAATAACTTGGTTTGTTGTCTGGTCTAAAATGTCCACAACATACCCGCTTGGTACATTTTGTGCTGTAGCCGTCAACGTAGATGTGTTATTAACCGGCAGTGCCGTTGGGTTTGCAGTGAGACTAATTCCGTACCAGTCAACCGGCACGACGTTACTGCTCATTAGCGCCCCAGTATTGCTAGTGTTAGTCGAAATATATGCTACAAAGTTGTCGGTTTGAGGAGTAGGTTCAGATGTTTGAACGCTATACGGTGTAGATTGGCTGGAACCTACAAGCTGACCTGTTGATTGATTGTAAATCACTAAATTATCCCCAACTGGCACATTGTCACCTGTTACTGTCAACGTGGTACTTTCTCCGGAAGGTAATTGTGTAGGGTTCGCCCCTAGTGATAGTGCGCTCCATACAACTTGCACAGTATTAGAGGGGGTCCCCACATCCTCGTATCCATCGTTTAATGACGCAACAAATGTATCAGTTTCCGCTTTGTACGAGGTATATTGTGTTGTTTCTGGCGAAACCCCCATAGACGATACTATTTGTCCTGTGGTTTCGTCAGTAATTGTTAGACTCCATCCCGAGGGAATCGGTTGGCTAGTGATTGCACTCAAGCTTGTACTAGAACCAGTTGCACAGAATAACGGATTTGCAGAAAGGCTAATTGAGCCTGTCCATGGATTGTTCCATGAAACGGATGTTGTCCCCGACGCTAAAATTTGCCCAGTTGAATCATTGATAATTTCACCCGTATAGTTCACAGAGATTGTAGCACCAGACGCAGGGTACTCCGTCTCCTGATAAGTCCCTGTTTGTGTAGTAAGTCCAGTAGCATTCCACATGTCTGAACCATTTCCAGTAGGCGTGATACTCACGGAAAAACCTGATGGAAGAGGTACGTCAACGGAATATGAAATTGTGGATGGTTCCCCAGGCACGTTATTCTGTGGATTCGCCCCCATCGAAATTGTTGGATCTGTCCAAGTCACGGACACCGTGGAAGTAGAAAGCAAAGTGCCCGACGTGTTGTAAAGTTTGGCTGTGTAAGTAACTTTGGTTGCGTCACCATTTTGAGGGCTTTCAGTTTCAGCCCAATTATCACTTGTGTTCGTGTCGCTTGATTCGAACCACATATCTTGTCCGCCTGTTCCGGTGATCGTCACATAATCATTAGAGGTCATGCCTACTGTGGTATAGGAAATTTGTGCTTGCTGCCCAGAGAACACTTGTGTTGGATTGGCAGTTAAAGTCACCGTAGGCTGCACCCATGTAACCGGTACAATATTGGACGTTAAAGATGGTGGATTGTTATATGGCGTAACACCAGGATCCCACAACTCAGCCTCGAAGTTCTGCGTACCTGCCGTGTTACTTGTATATGGCGCCGAATACTTCTCGTACTCTCCCTGATCATTTACGCCATAAGTAAAACCGGGGCTACCTGTATACTGTCCAGGTGTAACAATTTGTCCGGTATCCGAGTTAATAATCTGTACAAACTCGCCACTAGGGGCTGCACCTGAGTTCGGATCTGGTGGAACCGTGACTGTTAGAGTTGTAGGAGAGCCCACTGCTAATGTGGTTGGATTCGCTGACAAATCAAGTGAAGTTGTATTAGGTTGAACGGCCGCACCAGCATAATTCACAGTCACTTGATTAGATGTTGCGACAATGCTATTCATGGGGCCAATGATATTTGCAATATAATTTACCGTTTGTGGTTTATCGTCAGACGCTGAGGTAGTGGCAGAGACGTTACTTGCGCTCTGATACGAGTTTCCACTAATTAGTGTGTTATCTCCGCTTTCATCAATGATTTGTATCGTATCCCCTGCTGGCGCTTCACTTGCCGTAGCAGTAAGCTGAGTCGAACCACCTGCTGGGACATTGGTTGGATTCGCTGACAATGTAATACTCGGCCCACTCGTCGTGCCTGAAGTTGTGCCAGGTTGAACGGTGAACGATGTTTCTGCATACGTAGCAGCCGGCCGGTCTACTCCATCTCTGACATAAAAATATGCAGTATAACTGCCGGGAGCCAAAGTAGAAGTGTTAAAACTTGCTGTATCTGTATTCTGACCGGATCCGCCAGATTCCACTTGCATTGTGCTTATATCGTCTGAGTTGTCACCAAGAATCCAACTGCTAGTCCCCGTTGAGTTATTTACTACTTCTACAGCATCGTAGTGGTGAGTGAAATCAGATGACAAATGCTCAGTAGAGACTAACGTGAGTGTTGCCTGTTGCCCTTGCGTCACAACCCCAGCGCTGCTTCCTGAAACACTGATGCTATTCGCAGACGGTGGATTGGTTTCATAGATGGTGTATGTGGAATTTTCAATGGGGACAGATTTGCCGTTGAACGTTTCTGTCTTCCCTGAGTCAGTGATTTGGCTATTCCCTTTCGCGAAATAGGCGCCAGAAGCGGTGACGAGCGCGGCAAAGGAGTCGTATTGAAGGTGTTTATTGAATTCAGCCGTGTCTTGGAGAGAAATAATATAATTATTCTGAGATAAGTAATTTTCAACATAGTTAACGTTCCCTCCAAGGCGGTTGACCCAATCTGAAACATTGGTTGACCCGGTCGATGAATCACCAATGAACAGATAACCGTTGTTTGCATTTTGACCGTAAACGTCCGCTTGAAGAAACGGCCAGTCTCCCTGTCCATCTTTTGAGCCATCCGGTTTGTAGACAACATCATGAACTTCGGCAGCGTAGAGGTTTTGGTTTTTCAAAGCCGAGTATGCGCCGTTATCAACCACCGTTAATTCGTCGCCATTAGTGTCCATAGCAAGCGTGCTTCCAACCTTGACAATATTGCTTAACGAAGACTCGCCAGTCCACATCGTATATGCAAAAGCATTTTGAACGAATACAGCAATAGAAATAACTCCTGCACCCAGAAGGCTCGCACTTGTTAATAACCACTTTCGTTTAGTCATAGAATCAACCTCGCGTATATAAAGAAATGAGCCACCACTTTTAGAGTAGGCGACTCAAGAGATTGATTCTGTTCTAAAAATGTGATGATTTAGGGTGCCGGTTGCTCATTGTTCCCATCAATAGGTTCAGTAAAGATTGGGGAGCCACTTGCAAGACTAGGATAAGCAATACTCCATCCTTCCAAATTATCGTTCAGAGCACTTATCCCAATGCTCGGTCCCCACTTTGTATCATTTTGGAACGACCACGTTACTCCCCCGGTATCTCCTACTCTTGAAGTCCCTCCTGTGATGTATCCTTTCTTCCATGTACCATCGTCTGCCCTCCACACTAGTTTTTCAGACGTATTTGTGACGTCTGGAAGGGTTAAATTCACCGTATCGCCCGAAACAGTTGCTGTTAACTCATCATAATATTTTTCCGTCTGGGATAATGCTTTCTCATACTGTTGCGGCGTCAAGGTTTGCGGAACGATTGATACGTAATTGATAAAGTTACCGTACATCGGAACGTGCAGGTGATGTACGCCGTTTACAACACGATCCCCTGTCAACCACCACTTCAGGTTAGACAGGATAGTCGATTCGTCACTCGATGAAATCACACTAGACGAATTGGTCACGCTCGTTCCTTGGAACAATGCTCCTTCACTTGCCCACGTATAGGGGTCGGTTGAGGATTCGTATTCGAGGTTAAAGGGGATAAACGTCCCTGCTTTCGTTATTTGGCCAGTCGAAGAAGTTACGTTGTATCTCAGCGTATAGCCCTTAGATTTCTCTGCCCACGCGGCCAGCCAATTTGCCACATCACCTGCGGTTACCGGATCAGATGTCGGCGCCACACCAGCTTCATCCATCGTTGCGTGCGTAACAACGTCATAGTTAATTGAGTTGAACACGTCCCACATGGCGTTCGCCATCGTATTTTGAGAGATACCCTGAGCGTTTGTATTGATGGTCCACTTGGCAGTATTGCCGTTCCACACGTCACCCGATGCTGGAATGCCGAGCACCTGATTCAACAACTGCTGTACGTAATAGATAGGCATAAACGTCGTCGATTGCCCTGATGACGGATCGACGTCGATGAGAACTGGTGCGTGTTCTATGGTTGTTCCATTTACGTTGATAGCTGCGCCAGATCCTTGAGAAATGACGTTTGGTTTTGCTCCGGATACGGTGAGAGTCCACGTTTTTGCAGAACCGTTCCAAACGTCTGATGACGATGAGATACCAAGAGCCTTGTTGATGAGTTGTTGTACATAAAATATCGGCATATATGTGGTTGCCGGAGTACCAGCGACGAATTTATCAGGCTTAGAAACCACCGAACCATTGAGAACGATGGTCGCTACCTTCATTGTGTGTTTCGAAGTCGCGGCATCGACGGATGTGGCGAACATCGTTGGTACGAGTGTGCCGAGTGTTATCGCAACTGCGGCAATTGCTGTACGCTTCATGTTTTTCCTCCATTCCTCTTCTTAATCTTAGTTTAGCAGGTATTTTTGGGCTGCATTGCCAACTCAAAGATAAAATATCCCCACACCTTTTAGGTTAACGTAGCAAAAATGTACTTTCCGCTACGGTTTCGCGCTATTTCATCAGAAAAAAAGTTCCCCTCACCGACTATCTATAATGACGTGTCGCTATGTGTGTTACTTTCTGAATCGCCACCATGGCCTTTTTGGCAGTTCCCGACTTGCAGCAACTTCTTTCCTAATCTCCAATAGTTCTTCTGTAATATGGATTTTTAAATCGTTCATTTGACTTTCAAGCTCAGATTTTATTTCTTCTCGAACTGTTTCTCTCATCTCTTCTTTTGCTATAGACCCAAATTGGCGCCCTGCACTTTCTACAATTTCTCGAAGTTCATTACTCCTGGTTTGGTCAACATGCGTATCTTCCGAAATGAATGACGGTTTACTGTATTGTTTCGCAAGGATCTCCGCTATTTGCTTCACATCCATGTCGGATTCCTCACTCAACCTTCGCATATCGATTATCATTTCAATTTCAATGTCGGAGAATCTACGGTCTCCACGGTCATTAATACGTGTAAATGTATATCCTGCGGCTTCAAGTAATGCACAGTATTTGCGAATAGTAACTTCTTTCATTTGAGCGGAAATGGCTACGGCTTTTGTGTTCCAGCGTGGTTGGAATCGAATATCCTCCATATCGGTTCACCTCATCGCGACAATACGATATGAGCTCTGTCATAGTCTGTCGAAAGGTGAGATCCAATAGAAAAAGAAGCAGACCCATCACTTGATCGTAGGATGGTGTCCGCTTGTAGTTGTGCTCTGGCTTCCTTGGAGATTTAACGGATTGACAGAATAAAATTCAAAGACTCACGACTTTAATGAGAAAATTTCAGCGCAAAAGATAACGTTAAATACCACTTCATTCCGATGTCTTACGTACAAGAAGGCCATGCGCGTTTAATCCATCGGTTAAGATTGCATTCACAAGGTCAGAGAGAACTCCTCGACCATACTCACTTTTTATTGCATTTAAGGCATCGTCCACTTCTGGCATCAAGTAAAAGCCTCTATATCGTTTTTCAACCTTTTGTGGTCTTCTTAGGACCTCAGCGATGTTTGTAGTGCCTGACGTTTGAGAAGTTTCCACTTGTACGCTAGCCACATTGCTGGCTTTGTTGCTCGGTACTTCGCTAGCCGCATTGCTAGCTTTGTTGCTCGGTACTTCGCTAGCCATGTTGCTATCTTTGTTGCTCGGTACTTCGCTAGCCGAATCGTTAGCTTCGTTGCTCGCTTCTTCGCTAGCCGAATCACTAGCTTGGTTGCTCGGTACTTCACTAGCCACATTGCTAGCTTTGTTGCTCGGTACTTCGCTAGCCATGTTGCTATCTTTGTTGCTCGGTACTTCGCTAGCCGAATCGTTAGCTTCGTTGCTCGCTTCTTCGCTAGCCGAATCACTAGCTTGGTTGCTCGGTACTTCACTAGCCACATTGTTAGCTTTGTTGCTCGGTACTTCGCTAGCCATGTTGCTATCTTTGTTGCTCGGTACTTCGCTAGCCGAATCGTTAGCTTCGTTGCTCGCTTCTTCGCTAGCCGAATCACTAGCTTGGTTGCTCGGTACTTCACTAGCCACATTGTTAGCTTTGTTGCTCGGTACTTCGCTAGCCATGTTGCTATCTTTGTTGCTCGGTACTTCGCTAGCCGAATCGTTAGCTTCGTTGCTCGCTTCTTCGCTAGCCGAATCACTAGCTTGGTTGCTCGGTACTTCACTAGCCACATTGTTAGCTTTGTTGCTCGGTACTTCGCTAGCCATGTTGCTATCTTTGTTGCTCGGTACTTCGCTAGCCGAATCGTTAGCTTCGTTGCTCGCTTCTTCACTAGCCACATTACTGGCTTTGATGCTCGTCGCTTGGCTAGCAGCGTTGCTAGCTTGGCTGTTGACATTGGACGGTTTGTCGTTTTCGATATTAGTCTTTCCTTCACTGCTATTTTGTATATCTTTTAGCAACCGTCCTGTATTCCCACTGACAAAAGCCTCATGAGGTAAGCGACGTTGTGGTTTTGCTAATGCTTTATAGTCCGGTCTATTCGACTTCGACACGTTGCACCAACTCCCGAACAAAGTCGTGATAGGGTTCAATGGCCTTACGTAACTCTCTATTTTCTGTTTCATCAAACCCTGTAAGGGCGAGTCTACCAGTGGCTGCCGAACGATCAATAATTGTTTCAAATACCAAATCTGGATATTGCTCAGCACAGAGCTCCACCAAATCTTTCATGTCGCTTCGACGTTTGTCATTAAGGTTCCGTAATATACCGGCGATTTTCAAGTCCGGGTTCAAGAGCTGGCCCGTTGCACCTTGAACAAACTCTATCGTTTCAATAAATCTTTCCACCGCTGATAGACAAAACTTACTCGATTCAAACATAATCACAACGTAATCTGAAGCTACGAGTGAGTTTAGGGTTTGCTCACCAATGTGGGGAGGAGTGTCGATAATAATGTAGTCGTAATCCTCTCTTACTTTTGCAATTGCACTTTGAAGTGCACGAAGATGCATCGCCTGATTCTCTGGGTATGTATTACGCCCCTCATGGTAAAGCCAATATGAAAATGTAGCTAACACATCTGTCGCAGGGACTAAATGCAATTTTTCGGATAGTGGTACAATAAAAGGGCGAACGTCCCCTGTTTTTAGTGCTTCGAAAATTGTTTGACCGTCGAATTCATATATATCACAACGAGCCAAATACTCTGTTTGATTTCCCTGGCTATCCATATCAATAACCAATACTCGCTTTGCATACTCAGTACTTAATATATGCGCCAGAATACCGGCTGTCGTCGTTTTTCCGCAACCGCCTTTTTGAATACCTAAAGTTATGACACGCGCAGGCACAGGTTCCCCTCCTAAAGATGTGAGTTAATCTTTATTCACGATAACATATAGCTAGCTTTCCAGCTAGCTGAAAACTAGCTTATGTGCTAGTAAACACTAAAAGCATTATGACTCTGGAAACAACTCATAAAAGCTCGCATACCTCGCGTCTCTAATTGGTTCTTCATTCTTATGTTCATTCTTTTTTGGACCATCAATAACACGCGTCTTAGACCGTGCGTAGTGTCTCTCCAGTTGCGCAATTGTCTCATCAACTAATCCGGACTTTACTTGGCGTACAAGATATTCCGCGGCACGTGGATCATGCTGAACAACGTCATCAAGTGCGCGTTGTACATCCATTGGTTGAATACCTTCCTCGTGTAGTCCCACAATAACTCGATATACTGAAGCTCGGTGTACAGCAGAACGTCGAAGACTGTATTTGGCTACAAGGTCTTCAAGACCTACAGCTATATACGTCCATTGTTCAGGCACCTCGAGTACTGTATTCTTGTTTTCTTCTTCACTATTAGACGCTACCTTTGATTCTTCATAGGTAGAGGAGGGGAGTGGTGACATGTATTCCGCCCCCTCATTACCAGCAGCTATTTCTAATCCTGAACCTTCTTTCAACATCTCTTTCCATTGTCTATACCAAACTCGTGCATCGGCTCGAACAACGTTACGGAATATGCCGAAGAAATAGGCCACCAAATTCACTTGTATCGCTTCTGGATCTGCCTCTAAACGCTCAACCATCCGCCTAACGCACTCCATTGTGTATTCCTCGAGTAATGAATCATTAGAGGATAAAAAATCAATTTCTGATTGTCTAACTATTGCCTTCCGTAAAATACGCTCAGCACGTTTAAGCTCCAGTTCTGACGCAATAAGGCCGGCTTTGTCACAAACAAATGTCACTATGGCACGAATTTTGTCACTTGCTTCAATGCCGTTTATGTTTTTTTTATCTTGAGAAGTACTTCTATCGTCATAAGAATTTGTTATGTTATGTTTCGTTTTGTTATGTTGTTCACTTTGTGACATTTTCACATTAGACATGTATGAATGGAAGGAAATAACATTTGTTGACTGGTGAATATATACACCAGAAGCAACCTTAACGATTTCTCCAGAAGCTAGTCCTAATTCTAAAAGCCTATATACATGTCTCTTAGAGAGATTAAGAGATTCTGCCAACTTAGAGGGAGTATGTATACCTTTTTTCAATTCGTCTAAGAGTCTTTTCAAATGTATAGCTGTTTTATTTAACACAAAACCACCTCAGACATCTTGCAGATATCGCAGAGGGCACGTATACTTACTATGCCACCTGCGTACAGCAGTTTTAGGCAAACTTTAAGCCAGCCTCAAGAATCTCAGTTTTTTGAGAAAGAGGCTTACACATTTTTCATCTGGTCTGGACCACCAGATGAAGCGTCCGAGAGGACGGAAAACTTTACACTTTTCTTTCCTTCAGGGCGCGACTGCAATCGCGTCCTATTTCATTTGGCGGTTTAAATTTGGGAACGTAGGGAATAGTAGAAATGGTATTGTTGAAGAAACTTATGGGAATATGGAAAAAAGGTTGACCCTAACTAAACCATGTGATAATCTATTTTTCGAAATCACATAGTCGTTCCCAAAGAGCCTGGACCCCGCCAAGAGTACGAGGCTCTTTTTCATTTGTATCTATTATTTATTTCCTCATTTATTTCATCAACATCCAAATAAAAACAAAAACACATTCATCATCGACGAATGTGCGTGCAGGAACTAAGGATTCTCGTTTCTTCGCTTAAACTTGGGTATATCTAAAAATAAATATAGATATCCCTTGCTTAGCGGATACTAAGAGCATCCCACGCATCGTTTCGTCGAGATTGATCCTACCACATGATCGTTGGAATTGGAACAATCAATTTGTCGATATATTCCTCAGTGTGTCGGTTTTTTCTAATTGCAAAAGACTACGAGAGATGATAGTATTAAGTCACAACTAAATTGCATCGTTCGTCAGGAGCCTGTCCATTTTGGATAGGCTCTTCTACTTTGTACTATCGACTACTCCACTAACTACAGCAAGAGTTTGTTCTGTTGACCAAGGTACAGCTCTCACTTTAATATCCTTCCACGCCGTCGCATATTCTTCTAATTCCACCGGAAGGGAAAGGGGGGCCATATTTACGACCAACTCTTTTGTATTTATTCCGCTAACATATTCAATCTTCGCTGGATCAGGCGGTACAACTAAGACATCTGTTAAATTACCAAATGATTGCACATCTACAAATCTAGCATCGATTACTGCGATGTCAGTATCCAAGGAGGAAAGCGAACCTAACAAGGATTTGAGGGTAGGCCCCCCAGTATCAGGGGAAGCAGGGTAGATCCTTAATGTTTGAGTAAACCACCACGAACGCTCGGGAGTCTTTTTCATAGCTAATTCGTTTGCGCCATCATCATTTGCTGGGCCATTTAACCACCGGGCGTATGTTGGACGGTCTGAGGCTTCGATTAACGCCACGCGACGGGTTTGAGCATGTTTCATCGCTATTTTAAGGGCTATGTAAGAGACGCCAGCGCCCGGTAGCCCCGAAACGATTATGGTTTCGGGGTACGTTTGTTCTAGGATTTTCTCGCGACGAGGGAATAATCGCATTTTCTTTCGTGTCGCAGACGTGAATTTTTCACCGTCGGAGTCGTCATTGTCAGAGGTTCTTACGACTAACGTTCGTTTGGAATGAGAGTGTTGAGTTTGAACAATATTTGGAGCAACTAAATGAGCTACGTCTGCATAGGTAGAGGGATGCTCGAGAGTATGTATAATGTCGCCGAGAGATAAATCATCTCGTAAAATCAAATCATATACAGAGCGACTGAGAAGTTCCTGTACGAAGGGGGAAGTAACTACTTGTCCTTCCCCGATATATACAATTCGGACGTCCTGCCGGCGCAGGAAGTCAACGACGTCAACCATGTGTCTTGAACCGCTGTGTTGAATTGTATCGCTTAAGAGAACGGTTGTGTCTCGGTCCACAGGAACAATCGTTAAAGCTTGGAGAAAGAGTACCGACTCTACTGCATCGAATAGTTCCTTAACACGCGGTTGAAGAACTTCCTCCAGTTCCGGAATTCCCGTCGCTAAGATGAGACGTTTCATGCTGATGGTTCCTCCTAATCTCTTTAGTAAGGTAGAAGTTCTGGTTCTACCGCGTCTAGTCAGCTCTAAAGAAGAGGCTTTTTTACAAATGTATTTCTTCGTGTACAGTCGGTTTTAATAGCCTCCGTTTGCTTCTTCAGCGAGAGCTTTCGCGGGATCACCATATTCTTTCAGAATGTACCTCATAGCTGCAGCAATGTTATCTACGGGATTAAAGATGTTCGTGTGACCTGGTACTTCAAACTCTTGGAATGTGCTTGGTAGGGTCTGCATGATACCCGTTGCGTGTTGTCCCATGACCAAAATTGGATTCTCCGCATACGGATTTCCACTGGCGTCTTCGATTGCGATAATTTGCATAATGGTTGGCATCCAACTAGAAGTAATTCCATATGGAGCATCAAGAGCAATCGCTTCGTTCACCCACTGTTCGACCTGGGCTTTGTTCGCAACAGTTCCTGCTCCGACCGGTACGGGAGGCACAACAGGTGCAGAATTCCCGAAAATCGGTCCCCATTGTTGAACGTTTGGATCGTTCAAATTTGCGTTCTGATCTCCGGCTTGATATTCGGCATATTGCATAGAATAAATCGCATCAAACCACAATGGATTAACAACAGACTGCTTGAATCCATATTTCTTTGCCGCAGCGTAAAACTCTGATTCATTGTATGTCATGTTTTCGGATTCCATGTAAGGTTCAATCGTTTCAGTACCTACACCATTTGTAAAACCTCCAATTGTTTTGGTTCCCCATGTACTGGTGAAAGTGCCATCCCAGATGACCGATTTTCGTAACTCCCAGACTGTAAAGTGCGAAATATGCGTTACGATTCCATTGCTGTCGCGCTCCTTCGTAATTGTCTCGCCGTCTCCTTTTACCCACGTATACTTAGGAGCAAGCAGGTTGTAATAAGACTGCGCTGCAGATTGCTGATTCTTCGATTTATAGTTATCTACAAATTTGCCGAGTGTTAGAAGAACGCTCGCGGGCATGTATTGCTGATATGTGATGACTATGTTTTGTTGCTGTGTGTCTAAACCATTTTTCCACTCGTTAGCTACGTTTGTGTAAGTGTTTTTGATAGACTGATCTTCCACAGTAAATTTTTGTTGGTTTTTGAGATGGATGCCGGTAAATGACCCAAGATAAAATGTACCGGTTACGTTCGCGATGACAGCAATGATGATGAAAAAGAGCATGACTGGAAGTAGGCACGGTACTGATGCACATAACCCCCAGAGAATCAGTTTGCGAGTCCCGAAAGAGGCGGCAACCTTCGTGACTCTGGTCAGTTTGCGATTCATCGATGTCCCGCAGGAGACTGACCCAAGTCGGATAAAGTGATACGTTTTGCGCGCGCCTGTGCAGCCTGAAGTATACGGCCAGAACTTTGCTGATTGGGCGAGTACCATCCCATGTTGATTTTTGAAATGTTATTCTGAGCGTTGAGCATTCGCTTTTCTCCACGTTCGATCATGTCATTCGCACTCTTCATCTGCTGTGCTCGACTACTGAAAATAGCTGAGGCAGTCTCTTTTCGTTGAATCGCATGTTCGTATTGCGTTGAAATGCTTTGGTACATTGGAGAGGAAGTATCACCGCTCGACTCAAATTGATGTTTTATCACGGAGATTCCATCTAACTCTTGGCTCGCATTATCTAATTCTGCTTGTGCAGAATCATAGTCAGGTTGAATTGCATTTGCCAGCGCAAGACCTTGTTCGTACCACTGTAAACCTTGATCCATGTCATTTTGATATTTTCCGATTTGGGCCATATCTGACATGGCAAACTGGTCGCCGTTTCGTGCGGCATTCAAAAGTTCTATGCTTGGCAGATAGCTATCGCGGACCATCTTGTTGTCCCCGTTTTTCCCAAATTCCTGTCTAGCTACAGCAAATATACTATTCACACCACCAGAGAATTTTCCTCGTTCCCCAGACAGTAGATGCATAGCATCGGATTTCAAACGTCCTTTTGCACCATTGAGAAAGGCTTCTCCAACTCCAGCATTCCTTAATCCAGAGAGTTCTTCCATCCGACTTTGAGCAGAAGGACGGAGCTGTGTTTTTGCACCATATAGAGTAGATTGGGAATCATATACGGATTGAGACGCTGCACCCGGTCGTTGTGTGGCAGAAAAACCTGCATCCGACTCACCCAAAGGGGCGCCGAACGACATGCTTGAATTAGATTTACCAGTCTCGAATCCACTTGGTTCGGTGTCTGACATCGTAAAGCCTGTTGGTGGAAGAAATGTAGTGGTCTCATTTTCTTCAGTTGGTAATGATCCCGGGTAAAGCCCATTTGGCTCCGATGCAGAAACAGCAGATGTGGCCTTTGTTACACCACTTAAAAGGCCATCCTCACCAAAGGCTTTCTTGTTTCTCATGTGACTAAGTGCTGATGCTACTCCCGCAATTCCAGCTGCACTTGTAAGAGAGGCACCGGTTTTTGCGAGTGATATACCACCATCAAACAGTTTTCGCCCGGCTGCCATACCGAGTCCTTCCATCATACCTGAGAGGAGCGCTCCAGGTCCGTGGCCATGGCCACCAGGGAAGATATGGTCGAGAAATGACTTAATCAGCTTGTGACTGATTAGCATGAGTATCATCGCAAATACAGCAACGAGAAGGTCTATGAAGTTGCTACTCGTCATTGAAGTATGCCTCCTTAAATCCCTATAAATACTTGTGCAACGAGTAAGAGAAGGGATACGACAAAAGGTATGAACATGTACGCGATGACTTCTTTCCACCAGTGGATGGCTAAGTCGGGTTTACGTCCAGTCACAAATCCGATATAAAAAAGTGGCATTAGTGTAATCAAAAAGGCGAGTACAACGCGTCGCCATTGATAGACAATCCACATGACAAGGTTGACTGCACTGTAGATCAAAGCAAAGATAGAGTTCATGAGAGAGTTACCTGAAAACAACGATAAGTTAGTGATCGCTGACATATTCAAAGTACCGGGGTTGAACATGATGTTTACCATAGGATTTGCCTTCGCGATCGCGGCCGTATGATCTCCAATAAGCCCCTGCACGTACTGAGTCAAGTCAGATACTCCTGCGTTTGCCAGCCCAAGAAGGTAGGGTGTAGCGCCAAGCATGAGGCCTGTCGTAGCGACACTCTTTGCTAACCCAACAGCACGTTCTTTTGCGACTGAGGAGCTCGGAGAGTTTTGAATTTGTATGCCTTGAACTACAAAAGAGATAAGCGCAGCAATAGCAATAAATATGTAAAGCGCGTGTTGAACGTACATCATGGCAGTCCATGTGGTTTCAGGGAATATTCCCATTACGTATCCGTTGCTTTGTTGGTCTTGAATATTGGCGTCAATCATTGCGCTTGGACCAGTAAAACCAGCCAGCGCCCAGAACGCAGCGGCGAACATGCTAAAAAGGTCGGTGAGGGTGGAGAAGACTGCATT
The DNA here is from genome assembly GCF_022674245.1 of Alicyclobacillus acidoterrestris. Taxonomy (GTDB): domain Bacteria; phylum Bacillota; class Bacilli; order Alicyclobacillales; family Alicyclobacillaceae; genus Alicyclobacillus; species Alicyclobacillus acidoterrestris. The sequence goes on along the minus strand of NZ_CP080468.1, from coordinate 49,499 downwards.
GACAATCCAGCCTTCGAGTCCACCGCCATCTTTGACTCCAGGTAGTTTGACAAGTTGCCCGTTGCTATACGTCATTCCTGGTGAAGTTGCCGTTACGTGTGGTGCTATTAGCGACGCTTCGTAAGCAATGAAACGCGTTAGAAAGTATGAGCACAGGGACACAATGACCCCAAGCGCTATCCATTTCACACGTGATAAGGCTTCAGCACGCTTCTGAGGCGTTGCGGCTACAATAGAGATTCCGGCAAGAGACATTTGTACGATTGAGAAGCCTGCCGAAGATGCCATGAGCACGGTCATCAGGAAGTTGAGCCAAGGCAAAAGGGTCGTATTCATGGTGCTTACGCCCCTTCCTCTGCTTGTACATGTCTAGTATTGAACAGCTTGTGTTCCCATGGAGTTGCTTTGTAGTAGCTATAGACGATTTCACCATTGACGTCCCATCGTACTTCACCTTGCTGCGCATCGTAGAGCCTTTGTAATTCATGGTCTGCAAGCCCAAACAGTTCTTTAAGCATAGGTCCGTCTAGCTCGTTTTGTTTTAATAGAAGCTTTGTATCCGAGTTGCGGATGATACTTGCACCATATTTATTTGATGCAAAAATACTGAACTGTTGACTTGCGGCACAGGCAGACCCTCCTCGTTTACGAATACGTGTAAATGCGTTGTCGAGAAATACTGCGGCGTACTCTCCAGCCGGTGTACCTTCACGGTTTTCAAGTGCTTTTTGGGCTTCGTCCACAATGACACGCTTTTTCTGTGAGGGATTCTTTTTTATAAACGACTCGATAATGTATTCAAGTGCAACGTACTGTCCAAGTTTACGAAGATCGCTATTCTCGTGAAGTTTGGACAAATCGAATACAATGATTGGCGCCTCAGACAAGGAAACTTTTGACTGGCAGTCAAATAGTCCAAGAGATTCACCTGCGGTTATACGTTTCAGACGGTCGCGCAAATCAATGAATCGCGTATCATTTTCAGCCTCTTCGACCACTAGTTTGTAGAAGTCGCTGAACTGTGGTTGTTTACGGCGGGTGCGCATTTGGAGTTTGTCCCCGACCATTTGCCGCCTAGTTTCGTATAAGCTGTTGGCGTCTTCCGTAAATCCAAACTCATCGCGATAGATTTGCTTCCAAAGACGATCAATGAGCGCGATCTCTGCGGCCTTGAGTTGTTCAGTACCGGTGAGAGAAGCAGCGTACTTTGTGAAGTTCACCATTTCATCAATCTTCTCGTTGATATCGACGCGTTTTTTCTTTTCACCTGTGTGCTCGTCGATATAGTCCTCTTCTTCGATTTCACAAGGATTCATGAGGTTTGTGGAATTGTAATCGATGGTCACAACGATTCCCCCCATGCTTCTAGCGAGGTCAGCGTATTCGCCCTCCCAGTCGACAATGGCGGTCTGGATGTCATGGAGTATCGAGTGTGCAACGATCATCTTGACTGTGTAACTCTTTCCGCTACCGGAAACACCACTAACAAACATATTGGCGTTGCTTAGATCCTTGTGCCACGCGTCATAGAACATTGGTGCTTTCGAGACCAAGTCGAAGCCCACTAATGGTCCGCGTCGATGGCTGAACTGCGATGAGACAAACGGAAACATGTTGGCAAGAAATGACCCGAACACTTCCATTGGGTATCGCAATTTGTTGATTCCGATTGGCGCGACAGAGAGCAATCCCTCTTGTTGCAGATACGCAGCATCAATAAGTTGGAATCCACGACCGCCGCCTTCGCGCTCAAGTATCGTACATGCCCGTTCTAGTTCAACAAGAGAGTCTGCAGATACCGTTACTAATACGGTCAAGTAATACATCTTTTCGTCTCCTCGTTGAAGTAAGAGACGAAGCGTGTTTAGCTCCTGAATCCTCGATTGGTTGAAAGCGACGTTCTCTGTACGGTCCGCTTTTTCGTCAACACGGATTTGCGCTTGAAGGCTTCCAATTGTCGAGTTCAAATTTCTAATCTGTCTCCCGGAGTCTGCCTGCTCGATGTGTACTGACACGTCAACATCGGCTCCAAAGTCGAAAAATTGATTCAAAAATCCGAAGTGCACGTTACTCGGCATACGCGTCACGTAATAGGTCCGACGGTAATTGTTTGGCGCGATCTCTACGTGATTCGGGTGAAATTGAACGTGACTTGCTGTCGCGATGACGTCTTGGAGGGTCGGTGCGTGTTGACCCCATACTTCAGTGATTTCTTCTTGTTTTGCTTCAATTAATCGGTTTTTCTTTTTCCTTTTAAGCACCGAAGTTCACCTCTGACTCGTCTCCAATTAGGTACTCCTTGAGACTTTGATATGCCACAGCATCGCGCGCACGCGCATGAATTCTCTCTCGGTTCCAAAAGAACTGTTGTGCCTCAATGGTTTCTTCACTGGACAGAATGTGAGGGGAGACACGGCAACGAGCCAAGCCGCTATATGCTGTTTCTGTTTCCTGGCGCAGCGTGCGACGGAGTTCTTCCAAGTCGTGTTCCCCAAGTAATCCTGTATCAGCTTGTGTGATAAATAAGTTTTCACGAATTGTACGCTGTCGGTTACCGTGTTCGACGAGATGGGCTTCTAAGTGACGGCCGTATTCGAGCAATCGGTCATTTTCCCATTTTTCTGCTGTTGCCCGATATGTTTGAGAGAAGTACTGCCGATAATCCGTTAAATCCATTCGACGTCCGCGAACGATGAATTGGACAGGCTGGTGAAACATACCGAACATGGTTTTGAAGTTATCGCGTACAGCACGAGCTTCTGTTTCTGACAATGCAAATGGGTTCAGGTTTCCAACTTGTATGACTTGGCGAAATGCATCATTTTGAAGAACCATTTCACCAGTTGCCTCTACACGCACTATCGGTAAAAACGTTTGAATCGGTTTTTCTTTTGTCCCCTTTTGCACCTTCTCTCGTTGTGCCGCCTGTATCGACCGTTTCCGTTTTGAACGCTGATTTTCAATCAAAATAATTGTCAGTAGGGTGACAATCACGATAATTGCTACAATCACGATTTTCATACTTCACTCTCCACTTCTTCTCTAACCTCACGCATCCACGTTGAAATGACCTCAAAATTTTTACGCGCGCGATATTCTCGATCAAAGACGAAGGTTTGTGTTTTAAAGGCGAATTTCCGTTTTCGATACAACCAAACTAGTAGATTGGTTTGTCGTTTTGGTAGAGGAATAAGTGCCAGAATGATTCCTGGCAGTAATCCAATAACCCCTAGTATTAAGGGGAGCGAAGGAGGGCCCGGGATAACCAGGCCCAACGTAGCAAAAATGACGCCTAATGGAAATGATGCGAGTGCACCTAGGAATATCGATACAAAATGTTTGGTTGTAATCGATATGGGGCCTAAGGCAAACAAACGCATTCCTTGAGAGGTAACTTCGATATAGCCTTCATCCATGACTACCTCTCCTAGTATATTGATGTCACGTACTCCAAAGAGTTTTGAGATAAAATTCTCGTAGTGGTCGGGGTACTACGAATTCCCCCTTGGGACCATTGGTTCTCGAAGTTAAGAGTGTAGTCCCCGCCTTGCGAGTGTTTACGAATGAGCTGGATGTTGAAGGGTTTGCACCCTGTCTCCGAATCTCAAACTAGGTTGTAGATCGCAAGGTTGTGCGGATCCGACCCAACTGGAGGTACGTGTAGTGTATTTTGTTGGTATTGACATTGCTAAACGCAATCATGAAGCCTGTATCATTGACTCAGCTGGGCAGAGTCAAGGCAAGACGCTGCGCTTCCCAAACTCTCAGGCTGGTGGCCAGAAGCTGATTCAATGGATGCAGCATGTCGATCACGATTTGTCATCCACGGAAGTAGCTTTGGAAGCTACAGGTCACTACTGGTTGGCGTTACACTCGTTTCTCCTTAAACAGGGTGTAAAGGTTCATGTCATCAATCCCATTCAGTCGGATGCATTTCGCAACATGTACATTCGACAAACCAAAAATGATACCAAAGACGCATTCATCATCGCCGAAGTGCTACGCTTTGGACGGTACACGACCACGGAACTTGGCAGTGACAAAATTGTTGCCTTACGGCAATTAAGTCGATTCCGATTCAGCCTAGTCGACTCCATCTCAGACCTAAAGCGGCAAGTAATCGGTGTTCTAGATATGTTGTTTCCCGAGTATGAGCGACTGTTTTCCGACATATTTGGTAAGACATCCTCTGAATTGTTGATGGAATACACAACACCGGAGGAAATTCTTGCCGTAGACACCGAAGAGCTAGCAGCCTTCATCGCCAAACACAGCCGCAACCGCTTGGGCTTGGAAAGGGCTAAGGAACTCCAACAGGCCGCCGAATCTTCATTTGGAATCGACACCGCACTTGATGCGTACCGGCTACAATTGCGCTTACTTCTCCAGCAAATTCGCTTTACAGAGGAACAGTTGGATTTCTTGGATATCGAGATCGAAAAACGCCTTAAAGCTGTTGATACAAATCTTGTCACGATTCCAGGAATCGGCCCGGTTCTGGCTGCTGCGATACTCGGTGAAATTGGAGATATCTCCAGATTCCCGACTGGCGTAAAGCTCGTTGCGTTCGCTGGGATTGACCCTACGGTGCGAAGCTCAGGCGAATTTACTGGAACACGCAACCGAATGTCCAAACGAGGCTCACCCTACTTACGACGGGCGATTTGGCTTGCCGCAAATGTTGCCAAAATACACAATCCAATCCTCAAGGAATTTTACGAACAGAAGCGGGTTCAAGGGAAACACCATCTAGCTGCAACAGGCGCCGTGGCGCGTAAAATGACGTACATCATTCATGCTGTTTTACGCGACAACAAACCATACGAGCCTATCGCGTAGGATAACGAACTTGATTGAATATTCAACTCACGTCTGTCTCTGACAGGCTTATATAGATGTGCCTAAAAATCACTTCCCTTCATTGTTCTTAGAACTCAATTGTGTGCTTGACATTAGATAGCTGGTCTTATAATCCCTTTGTAAAGTCCCCTGCAAGTAGTGCAGCAATACCGGTTAGAACACCGGCGCTTAGGGCGAACGCCAATCCAATGAAGGCGAACTTTATCTGTTCTAGACCTTCTTCTTTTTTCCGTGCACCGCCCATCATTTTTAAACCACCCACAATGAAGTAGAAAATCCCTACGAGTGCCGCAATAGCCGTGAGGATTCCAAAGATGTCTCTCGCGACGTTTGCAATGGCGGAGTCAATCCCATTTTGCGTGAGAGCTTGACCCCCAGTGACCTCGTAGAATCCACTCAATGACGGATCTGTTGCCGCGAATACATGGTTGGATGGAATCAGATTGATAAGCATTGCCGCCATTATGAATACTGTGGTAGCTAAGCTCTTGATACGCCTAGAATCCCGAATGTAGGGGATTCGTGAGAGCTGAAACATCTGCATTTCCTCCTCATAACTCTCTTACAATCGGTCAAGTAATTCGATGAAGCTGACGAACAGTTGAGGCAATAGGATGACGATGCATTCCGCACCGAAAACACCGACGATGATCCGAACCGACCATCTGGACAGCGTATTAACGCGGAATTTCCATGCAAACATCCAGACCACGGCTGCAATAACGAGGCACATTACGCCATACGTCAGGGCAAAAGAACAAATCCATGTATACGTAGCGCTTATGCCGTTGTTGACAGCACCACCGACGGAGCCTATATGTAGCGGGTGAATACCCATACCACTTAGCATGTTGGTGACTTCCGAAGGTCCAGGTTGTGCGGTAGTGTTTGTGGTCGTAGCACTCAACGAGTTTCACCTCCCTAATGGTTACTATCGCAGGGAATAGGGGGGTGAAACGTTCCAAAAGCGTGATGAATTGTTTTAAAGGAATGAAAAAAAGACATCACAAAGTGATGTCCTCGTTCAGTGTAGAATTATTTTTCCGACATGAGTTTTGGTGTAGTTGCTCCGATTCGTTCCAACTCTGTGAATACTTCTTCACGAGTGATAACGGGGTTCGGGTCTTTGTTAATACGCTTTCGCATCTCAATTCGTTTCAGTCGTTCTATAAGTCCCTTAATGGTTGCGCCACTTTGGCCATCGAGATACATAGCAATTTCAATTGGATAAACTCCTTCTCCGAAGTGAAGCAGAGAACCCCATGTACCAAACATTTGTGCAATGGCGTGTTGGTCGGGATTCGGGACGTAAAACTGTGTTCCGAATCGTCCGTCACGAATAAGTGCTTCGTCTAGCATTTCTAAGCGATTCGTGGCCGCCAAGACAAATACACGATCGCGACGGTCGAAACCATCCAGCTCCATTAAGAGCTGTGTCAACGTTTGGTCGTGGTACATGTGAGAAGTGCCTCGCTTTGCACCGATAGAGTCTATTTCGTCTATGAAGATGATAGCTGGAGCGTGATCTCTTGCTTCTTTGAATAGGGAAGCAATGTTTTGTTGAGTTGCACCAATAAGCGTTCCCATTAAATCTGACGGACGAACTGAAATGAAGTACAAGCCCATGTGTTCAGCGATTGCTCTGGCAAGATGAGTTTTACCCGTTCCCGGAGGGCCGTACAGCAAAATACCGGCACTCATAGATGCATCGTATTCACGGACGAGGTTCATGTTGTTGAGAAGCATTGAAATATTCTCCTCAACTTCTTGTATGACTCTGTCCATGCCAAAAACCTGATTGAATGCGTTTGGATTCTTTTTGAATTGCTTTCCAAGCGGTTTCCAAGCAACACGTCCGTTCATGTACAAATCTTCGTCAGAATTAGGTGGGGGAGAGGATTGTTCGTCAATGTTCCGATAACGATTCTGCGTCCGGCGATTGTTGCCCCGAACTAGTTCCTCCATTTTGTTCAAATCCCACTTCGTACGGTTCATAGGATCAGTAGGCCGTTCTGGTGTCTTTCGTATTGACTGATTACTTCGGTGCAGTCCAAGTTTTTCAATTGCCCAATTACGTCTTTCAATAGAACGACGTTGATATTTTTCAATCCATTTGTTACCATATCCGTGTTCCAGTCGGCGTTTCAGTGTTGTCTGGAGTTGAAGTTCACCGAAAAAGAGGAACCATTTTGGTGGGCCGATATGAAAGAACGTTGTGACCGCCCAGAAAATGAGATATGCAACGCATGCTGAACCTGTTGCCAACATTGGATGGATGTTTGTCATGAATGAGTGTCCAGGTTTTAGGTGATGCATCGTATAACTAGCTGAATACCACAGTAAAGCTACCGCAAGGATCGGGGTTACGAAACGGTAAACCCACAATAATACACGCCCATAGTTTACAAGCCAAAGAAGACCAATCAGTGGTAAGAAAGATCCACCCAGTGTTATTGCCCCAGTAATAGCAATTACTCTTACAAGTTCTGCAGGCGCCATCAAACTACACCTCCGAATTTATAGTTCTAGCATCATCATAGGGTAGATTTTGACAGCTTGCGTGTATTTTTGGAAGTGATTTTTATGCAAACAACTGTAATTGACCAGGCTGTGTTTTTTCGAAACCCTTAGCGCGAGTGGATTTTGGCCTTACGCTGGCTCTTGGAGCAGTTGGTTTGAAAAACTGCTCAATGTTCCCCATAGCGCTCTCATGGAGAATCCAACGTTCGTTCAAGGCTACACGCCCAGTTTCTTCATACGCTTCCGCGCAGAACTTACGGATCGTGCAATCCTCGAAACCTTGTATTGATTCAGGTTTTTCTGGCACGCGGTTTTTATAGAATGCGGAGTCCACGTACTTCCACTTCACAGCTTGGAATGCACGCTCCGACATTTGTCCAGCTAGGTGATTGATGAGCGTTGAGTGGATGTTCTCGAGGACCTTGAGCTCATGACGCTCTTCTTCAGTCACGTTCTGGAGCAAGCGATTATGGTAACCCGCAATTTTCTTTGTGTAGGTTTCGAGTAATTTCCACCATTGTTTTCCGATATGCTTCCGGTATTTCAATTCAGCTTTAGTTTCAACAGTGAAGAGATGTGTTTGCGCTACGTGTAAGAGATTCCCGAACTGGCAGGCCGCGAGAATGGGACCTTTGGTGTCGTCTTCCTGAGCAATGCATACCTCAATTTGGATACCCGGTGCACAAGATGAAACAAAAATCGCTTCTTCTTCTGCATCGCGGTAGTCAGTGAATTTTTTACATTGTTCAAAGGTCATGTGTGCGGCGCCAACAAGAAAAATTGTCTTTTGTGCTCCCATGGTTTAATCCTCCTTCTTAGCGTACAAACGTGACTACAAGCATTAAGATGGTGGAGAGACTGCCAATGATGTGGTCTCGCCAGTCGCCGGTTCTAACTAACCGAACTCCTTGACGTCTCTTGTATGGCCAGAGAAGTGGTACACCACCGGCGATTGCATCGGCTAAGATGTGCAACACGTACCCAATCATGATGGCGTCGAGCAGGAACGGCGCATGTAGTTGGTTATTTATGAAGACAAGGGCACCGAACGTGACGGCTGTTCCGATAATTGAGTGTGTAAACGTTCTGTGCGGTGTAAATGTCGCCGCTACGAACCATACCGCGGCGAAAATCATTGACGTCATCCAGCGTTGATGAGTTACGCCAAAGACGAATGAGCCTCCGGCTAATAAAAGCATGGAAAGTTTTCGCATCCATTCAGCGTGTGATATAGCACCAAAGTAGGCAAGTACCGCGACCGCCCAAGCGATAGGGGAGTGCCAGAGATGAAGGACAAATAGAGCGCCGAAAATGATGATGATGGACGCCAGTTGTCCAATCCGTTCGACCCGTCGGGATGCTTGCGCGTCCTTCTGATCCATGTCCGGTAAGAGTCCGCCCACGGCGCCCGCCAGTATGACAGCGACGAGTGATTCAATGGAATGTGTACCTCCGATGACAGATCGGAGTGGGGTAAGCATGTGTGATGGTTCATGGAGTAGGAGAGGGGCGGCTGTTGCAGCACCAAGAGCACCAACCGCCATATGTGTACGACCTAGCATACTGTCGCCTCGCTTCCTTTTGTTATTTCAAGGATAGCAAGGTTTCAAACGCAAAAAGTTTCAAATCACGACAAATTGTTTCATGTTTTTCGAACGTACCCAAGGAATGAAGTCCGTAGTTTGTACGATTTGGACAAACGCTTCCCGGTCGTTCATTAAATGACGGATGCGTGGAAACCTCTGTTTAGTTATAGGGAGGAGCACGTCATTTTCTTCTTTCACGCCGCTTGGACGAGTTACACATGTTCGTTTTCATTGAAAAAGTTTCGTTAATTCGAGACTAAGGAGTATTCAGCTCGTTTTGTTTCGTTTTCGTTCCTAGCCGATATGTTTTTAGATGAACCCGTGCCGCCTTGATAGCTTTTTCCACGGTTGAGACATTTTGCTCGACCTTTTCGTACTCAAGAGAGAAAGGGTCGAGAATGTGTGCATATGCTAGCGTTTTGTATTGTTCCGTAAGAAAGATGAGTACCCCGGCTAGGCGGTTGACTTCTTTAACGAGTTCATCGGTTTCATTATTTTTTGTTGTGACGGCAGGGGAGGGCGAACCAAACCGCTTGTTGGTTTGAGCAGCTCGGATATTATGTTTAATGATCGATATCGCTTCAGATGCCTTTTCAGAAGGTTGCAAAGTTTAAGCCTCCTATCATTGGGCAGCACGTCTTTGTTGCTGTGCTTGTTCGCGAATTGATAAAACCATCCGTTCGTATTTTTCCTTTGCAACTGGATTTTTCCAGGCTTCACGCCAACGTTCCGGGACAAACCGTTCGCAGACTTTTTTGATTTCCCTTTTCGCGAATTTTTTGTTTAAAGCATCGCTCGCCATCCCACGAGTCCAGTCCGCTCGATGAGGAATGTGGTAAAGTTCGAGCAGATGCTCTTGTCTAGCTGACATACGTGCATTTCGCCAGTCTGCATCTTTTGCTATGACTTTGCTCTCGAGTAACTCCAAGAAACCTTCAGCGACGCCTTGTGCGTATTCGAGCGGCATTGATTCATCATGAAGGGGTAAATATCGACTATTTCCAATGTCGAGAACGGGCCAATACTGTTTCTGTTCCTCGATGAGGAATGCCCAATGGCCATCGCCATATGAAATTGCAAAGTGGTTTTTGATACGTTCCCAATGATAGCGAGTACGGTTGGCAAAGAGGTTAACGTGTTCAATAAACTTATTTTCCTGTTGTTCGAGTTCCCGTACACGCTGTAACCATTCGGTAACACTTTCGCCAGTCATCATGGTTTGTTTTTCAAACTCGGGTTCCCCAGATTTTGTTTTGCGTTTCGAGCCGTCAGAAGACCTCCGTTCCTGGTTCTGTTTTGAACTCTGCGATGTAATTAGTTTGGTAAAAGTCTGAAGGTTCTTGTCTTCACTAGCGCCCGTTAAGTCGAGGACGAGTGCGTCATTCTTGCCTGGATGTAGACGGATCGCACGTCCAATCATCTGAGTGTATAATGCTTGGCTCTTTGTGGGGCGGCCAATGACGACGCAGTCTACACTGGGTTCATCCCATCCCTCCGTCAGAAGGCTACAATTTACGAGAATTTTAAGCTTATTATTGCTGAAGTCACTCAAAATACGTGCCCGTTGTTCTGCACTCATAGACCCATCTACTGACGCAGCTGCATATCCAGCTAGTTTGAATCGTTCTGCGAGCGAGTTCGCGTGTGCAACGTCGACCGCAAAGACAACAGATTTACGATAGCGCGCGTATTGGACATAGGCTTCAACTACAGCGTTTAACGCGATGTCGTGGTTCAATGTCGCCGAGAGGTCTTGCTGACTGTAGTCTCCTCCAGATGTTCGAACATATCTAAAATCAAGGTTTGGCACGTTTACTTGCAGGCCCCGAACATCCGTCAAATATCCGTCCATTACCATTTCAAGGATCGTACGCTCATATGTGACATGTTCAAACACGTCTCCAATTTGGGATCCGTCACTGCGGCTGGGCGTTGCAGTGACCCCTAAAAGGGGTGGACCATCTTCACGAAACACACCTAAATCCTGAAGTATGCGGAACGCGCCTTCTGCACGACTATGATGACATTCGTCATAAATGATGAGGCCTGGTTCTGGAATAGATCGGCCTGCGACGAGTGTTTGAGTTGACGCGAGAATAACCTCTGCCAATTGTTCGTTTCGAGCACCTTGGACCCGCCCGGTCATAACACCTGGCCAAACTAAATTGAGCTTAGACTCTGCTTGATCTAGCAACTCCGTTCGGTGTGCAAGGACTAGAATTGGCTTCTCCGAACAAACTTCTTGGTAGAAGCGACGTGCCAAGCTACCGAAAACCACCGTTTTACCAGCGCCAGTTGGTAACGTGATTAACTGGCGCCGATGGTGAGGGAGGGCCTTAAAGAATGCATCAATAGCTTCCTGTTGATATGGTCTTAGTCGTATTTCCAAAAGATTGCACCTCACTCCGAACAGCAGATATCGTTGGTTTAATCATATTCTGTTGAGAATAGGATTGTGGTCCGATTTCACGATGATTTTCGTAAGGGCAAATCAAAGAGTCAAATTTTTCACCATGTATACGATTCAAAATCCAGGCACCGAGTAACTTCAAAAAGAGGTTTTCCTGACGCCAAACTGTCGTTTTAGACACATGTAATCTTTGTTCTTTTTGAGTGACAGACACCTTTTGGTTGTCTATCAGAAATGTGAATATCGCAAAAACGTTGACCTCCTTTAAGTCTGCCTTTAGGTCTCGTAACGCTTTGTGAATTACGTCCATTCTTGACTTCAAGTCGATGAGAAGAGACTCGTCATATTTTCTGCGTTGACCATTCTTTTCTATGTCAGCGACCTCGTTACGCCACAACCGATAGTTTTCAATTACAGCTTTACCAATCTCTTCGCTGTTGTCGACACTCGGCTGCACGTCTTGAATCATCTCCGCAAACAGAATGAACATCGGGTCTTTTACACCATGCACTGATTCCCATAATCCCCCGTTGTCGTACCAAACCTGATAACCTTCGTATCGGGGAATTGCGAACAGTTCGTGGAATCGCTTTGTCATCTCCATAAACTCATCTAGAGACGCTGTCGTTTCAATCTCCATTTGGCGATTGAGAAAACGTAATGCAAAACGATTTGGCATTGTGAAAGCCCCCTCACGCATCTGGGAAGAGCTCGTAGAAGGTTGCATATCGTTCGTCTCGTTGAGTAGCTCCTCCAGACAGATTAGTGGACTTCGTGTATCTGTTTTGTTCCGTTTTCGTGATGCGTTTGAAATCAAATGGCAGAACATCGGATTTTTTGGCGATTTCTTTCGCCCATTCTTCCTCCAAAATGGTGGATACGTATTTAAACGAGCGAATGGTTGCACCTGGTCTTTGTGAAAAAACCCTATGAATGCCATCGATAATCCAGCTTAGAGGTACTTGACTAGTTAACCAACGCTTAATGGCGATGTAGTCGTCACGTTTTGCAATATACGGTCGGCCCATATTGGTCATCATGGCAAGTTCGATTTGTTCAAATGGGTCATTATCGAATTTTTTGTCGCTCGCAGGCACATGGTTATAAGTAGTAGTAGAGGTAGTAGTGTTATTACTTGTTCTATTCATGACCGGTACCTGAGGTTCCTCTGGAATTGTGACTTGAGGTTCCGAAACTTCAGGGTTAAAGGGGACCTGGGGTTCCTCTACTTGTACCTCAGGTTCCTGTGGGACAGTGTACGCATCTTCATATTGTACGACGAATGGATCGTCATAAATAACAGTTTCAACCTCGTCGGCGTTATTCAGCGAGTCTTGGTCATTACTTGCGAATTCTAACGCACGTTGAAGCAACGGTTCGAAGTTGTAGACGAGGGAACCTAGTCTATGATTGTGGGGATTCATACGTCGCCCGACCTGAAGAAGCCCTTTCTCGATGAGGGAATCAGTCCATTTACGTATTTGACGTACAGTTACATTAAGGTGATTGGCGAGAGTTTCTTGATGCGGGTAAGGATTCTTGTGGTCATGCTTATAGGACATGAGGATGGTAATAAATCCCCATTCTCCATGTTCGATGTTTAATTTTCGATAATTGCGAAGGATGAGGTTGGGGATAGGTGTGAATCCATCATCGAGGATTTTATTCCCCCAGATAGCTTGAATGCGTGATGATTCGGTGGATAGGACGTTCATTTGTATCACCCCTATGGTTGTTAGACCATTAGGGAAACTAGGTACAGTGCTTACGATGGATTATCTAATTTAATTTTTGCACGTTGAATGTGCGGTAGATCATTGATAAAGTCCATGGTAAGCCAATGGGTAACTCAAAGACCACCGAAGATGGATCTTCAATGTTCACCTAATAGGGAGGTTCCTTCCCGGCCAAGATAGTAGAACCTCCCATATGCATATCTAGTTTCCCTTGTGGCTCATTTGACCCGAGCACCCCATTAGCTCGGGTCAAATTTATTGTACAAGTCAGATGGCATAGTCATGGCTTTTTACGACTCTTTTTTATGTAGACAGCGACACAAGCTAAGGAACGGATTTGTATATGTTTGGGCTGTGATTATTCCACAACAATCCAATTCAATTCACCTGTGTATTCTATATATTTGAGCGTTTTGTAGAATGGTCGTTTTGGGTGGAGGTGAAAATGACTTGATCATATCCAGCATCCATCATGACAAAGTCGATTTTCCAACCGTGCGTCGTCACGACGTGTTCCAGCAATGGCGCCGCCATCTCACCATCAAAGACGTTCGCTGGTGTGACATCCAAAGCAACTGGCAGTTCACTCGCGGTGTCCACAGCCAAGTGGAATTTGTATCCGAACCAAGCAAGCTTGTTGCCAAAGGTATCGTATTTTGCGCCCCAGTTGGCATTGCCCGTTTCCTGGCTCTTGGACTTAGGTTGTTTTTTCTCGTAGGACTTTGTTTTCTCAATTTTGAAGCATAGGGTTGTAAATCCAAGACAGCAAAGAACAAGGGCAGACGATCGCTGGAGTCAATTTCTAACCAGTCTTCAAAGGAAAAGAGCGATGGTTGGAGAATATACATAGTGGGACTTCCCTCCTCGAAAATTTCTGGTTTGGGTTACTTAAAATTTTCTCGAAGGTTGGGGTGAAGTCCTTTTTCATGCCCTCAGAACCCTTGCCCTGCGGGAGTTTATAAATCTGCAAAACGCTCAATTAAATGAAATTCGGATTCCTTCTAGGCTTGTTAACTTTGTGACCACCAAAATCGTATCGTCATATTTAGCCGGAACCTTATAATCTACAGTGAGATTTGTAACGACTACCAATACTCCGGATTCCTCTAATTCACGATATGTAAGCCCAAAATGTGTAATTGTACTTGATCGTCCCAATTCAAGCCAGGGAATATAGTTACCGTCGTAAACAACCCCCATTTGGTCGACTTCTGGATAGCGAACTTTTAGGCAATAAGTAAAATGCTTCATAATTTTAATCTCCATTCAACATATAAATATGGTTATGTTTGGTTCAAATGATGCTTCTGAGTTTTATTGAGACATGAATTGGTTCAGTAGCATAATATAATGTCTGACAAAAGTTTCAAAGGTCATAACCCAACATAGGACGCGGCATTCTGGTCAAATCCATTGGCATCTCTTATATATGAACGCATTACTAAAATGCTTTTGTGTCCACTGATCGCCATGATTTTATCTTCGCGTGCTCCTCCTTTCGCAGCAGATGTAATGAATCCAGAGCGAAGGCTATGGCCTGCGTACTTTGCTGGAGGAAGTCCGACTTTTTGAGCGGTATCCTTTATAATACGTGCTACACCTTTATCTGACAGGCGTTCTCCGGAAACTAGATATGCGTTCTTTCTACGATAGACACGTCGAAAAATCGGGCCTGTCGAGATTCCGGCTTTATTTAACCATTCTTGAAATGTTCGTACCGGGCATGTTTCGACGTGGGATCCATAGGGAAGATGTATTTTTCGTTGATGCCCCTCTTGGTCTGTTTTGCTCTTTCGAATAGTGATTATCAGTCCTTCATGGACGATATCTACATCTTCGACGTTAAGAGCTACCAATTCAGACCGACGAAATGCACCTGCAAACCCGATTACGATTAGTGTGCGGTCTCGCAGCGCTCTAAGGTTACCCTCTTTGATCAGAAGGCTCGCCATGCGACGAATTTCTTCTATTAATAATGGTGATTTTCCCACACGGGAAACCTGAACATTTTCATCGCGTTTAATGCCTTTCCAAATGTTGCGGACTTGTGAGTGAGATGTGGGGGACTCATAGTCCTTTGCCTTGTGAAGTTGTGAAATTGCAGCCATGCGTCGTTCAATTGTACTTGCTCGAAATTTGCGCCTCCGTGCTAGGTACGCAATGTAGTTTGAAATGGTTTCGGGAGCGGCAGGACATGGACATAGTGAATTTTTGAAACACCAGGTAAAAAAATCAAACAAGTCAAACGTGTATGCTCGTTTGGTATTCGCTGACCTAGCGTTGCTCAAAAATTCTTTTGCATCGTCAGATAATTCTGGTTCCATATCGGTGTTTGGAGAATTATCCGCAAAATAAGAAATACCGCCTTTTTTTATTTTTTTAACTAAATATGTACTGGGTGTACCTACTGTTAAATTTTTATCCATTTTGATAAACCAACCCCAATTATTACATTTTAAAGTTTAGTCCGATAAAGTTTCATTATCGGACGTTTAGAGTCTAAAAAATAAGGGACTAAACAATATTAAATTGGAAGTTATAGACAAACCTAAATATTTACAAAAAATATCTTTGTGTCTATCAATTCACTATTTCTATCTCGAAATCCTCCTTGTTGTATAATTTTGTATTATATTACATGATGTGAAAATATCATTTTCACGAGCGACCTCAAAAGAAAGAGAGGTCACTCGTGAGAGACAGAAACCACCCAAATAACTTGGGTGGATCTATTCATGGTCGATCCCAGCCTGTTAAGCAATCGGGAACGGGGGAGGGCTACCTTCCTGTCCCGAATACCGGCAGAAAGGACACCTCCCCTTTTGGATTACATGCATTAAATAACAAGGACGCGTTATGCCACACGTGACTTAGGCTTATTGCGTTGTTTGCTTTCTTTTTTCAGAAGTCTAGCAAAACGCTTTAAAAACTCCTTTACTTCCGGTTGGGGGTCACAATTTTTGTACCCCCGGGCTTGCCGGATAGCATTATCCGACACTTCCACTGTTACGAAAGGTTTTTCTGGCTCTGTAACACTTCTGAGTACATATAGATCACAAATGCCAGATGCATACTGGTCGGAATAGCCTCCGACACAGTGGTTTAGGGTCTTACCTTCTTCAAACAGTTCATTGCTACTTTTCGCTGGACGAATGAAAAAGCGGTCATCTGAATACGCGTAGCACATAAGTTCCTGTACACGTAAAGCAATCCGACGATTGATTTCCTCATCCCGTTTGATTTTTACACGTTGCATCAGCTTATCGTGAGTTTGTCGCAAACTTGTGGGGAACAAGACGTGTGGTGCACCCAGGTCCATTCCAAGCTCTTTCGACATACGCAAAGTATCTTGCCAGTCAATGAGTACGCTGGTCGCTCTGGAATAACGTTCTGGCGCGTCTTCACGCCTCATCTGTTTCAAGATATACTTAGCCACCATGATTGGTTCGGCTATCTTCTTTTCGGTTAAGTACTGCCATATGCGGTCTTCAGTAATATCCTGAAGGCTAAACGCTTGTTCAGGTGTAACTTCAAAACCTTGCTTTCTCCAAAAATGATAGCTGTGGAGGGTTTTCGGTAGTACATTCGGCAACTCCAATAACCGGAGAATATCTGTCTTCGGCATGCGAAGGACCTGCTGTGGGTTTTTTCCTCGCCAATAAATCGCTCTGTATGTTTGGTGCCCCAGCATTTTTGCGGAAACTAGGGTTTTTAGACCCATTTTGGTTAAGTACTCTACGCATGGGTACTTAGCCGCAATGTTGAAAAACTTAACAAAGTCAAACGTTTCGTCATCGTATTCTTGCCACATACTGTACTGCAGAGGCGTCCCCTTTACAGCTCGTTTTATGCTCCCGGTCGAACAGAATGCCGGCTTAATAATTCCAAAGTAGTAATTGTACATGCGTTGTTCAACGTAAGATCCAACATTACGCATTTTGCGGGTTTTACCGTTCCATTCGTTGCGAAACTCGGTACCACCACGCCCTGGCTCAAATACATACCAGGCGCATGTCGTAAACTGTGTTTCCGTTTCGCGATAGTCGCCAGAGTAGTCCCGTTGCGCGTAAAATGCACGCGCTACGACGACATTTTTGTTGAGTCGGGACTTCTCGTACCAGACGATATACGCGTAGTCGACGAGGCGTGAGCGGCCGCGGCCGTTTTGCTTCACAGTACACTTAGAATGGCAATTTAAGCAATCCGTCTTTTCGTTATGCTTGAAATATGCTCCACCTAGGCCGAGAGGATATTCGACTTTACAGTGCGTGCAGTATGCCATTTGAACCTTACCCACTCGCCATACGAATAAGTAGCGGCTTTCTTTGAAAACCGTGTCACGTGCGTAGTTACATAAACTCTTGCTGATTTTCTTCGGGAAATGCTTAATTGCTTCATTAAATTCCATGTAGTTTCCTCCTATTTTTTCAGGATTAGATGTCAAATAGGGTCAACTGTTCTTCTGGCACGGGTTTCGACTTGGGCCCTAAAGGCCGCCGAGCGGCAGTAGTATTTCGAATCGGTGATGTTTGAACGGCCGTTCTCACAGGAGGTGTGTATCGGTGTTCTTCAGGGAGGTCGAACGGTTCGCCTTCCCAACATCCGTAGTAGTTCAAAACGACAGCAAAAACCTTTTCATCTGATAGAACGGCTGTGTTATTCGTGCGGAATTGAGATGCATAACGAATTAATGTGTCAAAGCACTTCCCTAAGGTTTTGTCCTCCGCAATGAAATTTCTGGAGTGTCGTGCGTTTGAGGCTAGGTGGTTGAGAATGAATTCTCCAATCACCTCTATGGTAGGATTGTTTTGATTCTCTACCATTTGTGCCTTTACTCTTTCTACAGCGGCTTCGTAGTAGGCCTCTCCTGTTAATTGAGCCTCTTCGTCTTGGTCTGTTTCAGTAGAAACATCTAATTTCTTCATTTGTTCTTCAGACATGAAGATCCCTCCGATACTCCCGGCGCCGCCGCCTTGGGAGTGAATAAGATACCCTGGGCGGCAGGGGGAGACCGGAACGCAAAAAAGGCAACCGACAAAGACCTTTCGTGATGGTCATGTGACCAACACGGGTCATGCGATTGCCTTTCAACTGCCACTTAGGCAGATTCCGATCATAGGTTTGGTGTTGCGAATAGGTTAAGGTGGCGCTACTTACCCGAGGGTAAGTGCGAAAGTGAGCTCCTGTCCTATGTACACGTGCACGTCCTAGTGCATCTGCTGGCGTACATAGTGAGTTCAGCTATTCTTGCTGCAACTGAACAAGAGGTATTACCGTGAGTGTGCGACAAGTGACTGAGTACCGACGAGTGACATGCTGCCTAGTTTCACCTTGCGGTTCGCTATGTAATAGCTTCCTAGGCTCCTCTCTGCTCTCCACGTAATGGATTCAAGCGCATAAGAGGGAAAGTTTTTCTAATTTCTCTTTTAGAGTAGTGTTTTTTCTTTTATCAGTCAACAAAAAAGGCCCGCCTAAATGGCGGGCACTTTGTAGTGCTACAGCGCGAACAAGAGAATTTGGTCATCACTGACCATTTTCTTTTTCGCTTTAACCACAAACCCCATCTGTTTACGCAGCTCGCCGACAGTCATTGGTTCGTCCTGTTGTGCAATCAGTGGTTTCGGTGTTTCCTGCGACTCTTCGAAATCTGGAAGGTTGAACAAATCGAGCTGGGGTTCTGTGTTGGGCTGAGACATTAGAGGAATAATATCTACCTCTTGTAATCCAGCAGCTCGTCTCGTTTCCTCAGCCAATCGCTTCATAGCTTTGGAGATTTCGACTTTAAACTCGTCCTCCTTCAGCATCACGACGCCCTGGGGAATATCCTTGTCAGCTATCGTTCGCCACTTGGATTCGAGATCGTTGACGTCTCCAAGACAGCTTGCGATGGAAAATGTTGAAGACGATAACTCGTCTTTCTCCCCGAACATCGCCAAATCAGACTTATCTGCTCGTCCCTCCAGTAACATAGCGGAAAGACGTCTTTTCATCATGCGACGAAATTGGACCATCTCATACGATCCGTTTGTAACATAGGGTCTGCTGAATGAACCATAAACCTAATCGTAGCAAGGATTTCGCGTGCCAATTGTCGAAATAAAGTGTATGGATTTTGAGCGGAACAGGCGAAAAACCGTGCACTTGGAGGTCTGTAATTGTACGCGAATCATCAGGACCAACAGATACTTCCCGGAGACTTCTTCCTACCGTTTGGTGGCCGACTTAGCGAAGACAATCGTTGGGTTCAACTTTCATATATCATTCCGTGGCGACGTGTGGAACAGGAATACAGCAAACACTTTAGCAGAGATCTTCGAGGCGGACGGGCCGTCTCCGTTCGGATGGCGCTTGGCGCGCTAATCATTCAGGAACGAGAAGGTTTTTCGGATCGTCACTTGGTCCAGCACATCACGGAAAACCCGTACCTGCAGTACTTCATTGGTCTTGAGGCGTATCAAGAGGAACCACCTTTTGATCCCTCTCTTCTGACGTATTTTCGCAAGCGATTGGGTCCCGATATCATCAACCAAGTCAATGAATGGATTGTGCAAGCCGGATTGCAGGAAGAACAGAATGGGGACGACGACGAGAACAGGGACGAACCTCCTAGGGAATCTGGAAAGTTCGATGCAAACGGTGGATCGCAATCTGAAGTTCAGGAGCCACCAACCCATCAAGGAAAGCTCATCCTGGATGCAACCTGTACACCAGCAGACGTGGCCTACCCAACTGACTTGTCGTTGTTGAACAAAGCGCGTGAGAAGTTGGAGGATATCCTTGACACGCTCCATGCGCCGCACAAAGGCGAAATGAAGAAGCCGAGAGACCGACGTCGTCAAGCACGCCGGGACTATCTGAGAACTGCAAAGAACCGCAAGCCAGGTCGCTCAGAGATTCGCAGAGCCGTTGGGCGACAATTGCGTTACGTGGCGAGGGACTTGAGATTTATTAAACAACTCGTCCAACACACTCCGCTAACAGCACTCTCGCGGCGACAATACCGTGACCTCTTGGTCATTGGTGAGTTGTATCGTCAACAACGAGAAATGTATCGATTGCGTAACCATCGGGTGAGCGACCGGATCGTGAGTATCGTACAGCCTGATGTTCGGCCGATTGTACGTGGAAAGGCAAAGGCGAATGTGGAGTTCGGTCCAAAATTGGCCATCAGTGTGGTCAATGGATACACCTTGCTGGAGGAGATCGGTTGGGACAGTTTCAATGAAGGCACGACGCTGATAGAGTCGGTGGAGCGCTACCAAGAACGCTTCGGATACTACCCGGAGGCCATCTTGGCGGACAAAATCTATCGAACGCGGGAGAATCTCAAGTACTGCAAGGACCACGGAATCCGGCTGAGCGGTCCGAAACTCGGACGACCGCCCAAGCAGACGGACCCTGAGCAAAAGAAAATGGAACGGCAGGACATGGGCGAGCGGAATGCCGTGGAAGGAAAATTCGGAGAAGGCAAGCGAATCTACGGGCTTGGCCTGATTCGAGCACGCCTTCGTCAGACGAGCGAGACGGTTATTGCCATCCAACTACTGGTATTGAACCTTGAGAAGAGGTTACGGCTTCTTTTTTGGCTCATACTCGATGAACTCTTCGGAACGGATTTCGACATAAGCAAGGTTGTTGCATAGATCATTCAGCAGCCCCTAACATAGAAACGAGCAGTACATTTTTGCGACTGTTTAATCCTCCAGGCTCGCCTGGATGCTTGTCGTAAAGTGTTAATTTGATCGGTCAGTTGAAAGAAATTTAATGATGGGAAGTCGAGCATATCGATACCCACCTGGACCAAGGTTACATTTGAGACGATAACCTGTATGTCATCTTCGACTGCTTTGGATATCCATGCGACTCGATCCTGCGGTTTGACGCTTGCTTTTAATAAACGAGACCTAATCCCTTCTCGAGTCAATATTTTATGAATGCGCTCATCCTGCTGATATTCCTTGCCAGAATATCTTACAAAGACGACGCATCGACGGCCTTGCACAAGGTCATCTCGGATATCCTCAAGTAATCGTCGTTCCTTTGCGTTAAGCTCATTCTCATCATGTGTAGGTATCCAAGTAATGCCCTCATCGTTGAGAGGCACATATTGTTCCTTGTGTGGCTGATTTGCCGCATTGACGACCGAAGGGATAAAGCGTGCATAGGCGTGTTTGTTTCCTCCGATGTATGCTTTTTTCATCTTGGATTCGAGTTCGTTGTGAAACTTTGAATACTGGTACCGATGCGGTGGATCCTCATCCATGTCCACAAACACCGGCTTTTCTTCAAGTTCTACAAGTGGAAGGCCGAGGTCGCCAAGCTCTAGGAATATCGTCTTGTCAGAAAGCAAGTTCGCAAAAAGTTTCGGTGACAGTCCAGGAATTTCGGTTGGTGGATTCATCACTATTTTACGGCGTGTGAATGTCCCATCATCCTGAACATCATCTTCTGAATACCGTCCACGTTGTTCTTGAGCTCCATAAAGACTCACAAACTTTCCAAGTGACTTGTGATCAAACCCCAATTTAAGCATCTGGCCAGGAACAAGTCGCCATAGCAGATAAAATAAGCTCGACGCGGTGCCTTTGGACAGGGTTCCCGTGAGAGCAAGTACGCGCTTTGCGGCTGAAATGATAGCCCCAAGGCTTTCACCTTGCCCGCTCAAGCCAGCATACTCGTGTACTTCGTCCACTACCAGAAGGTCAATGTATCCCTTCAGGTATCTCTGAATGAACCAAGAAGGTTGCAATCGCCGCTTTGTTAAATTACTCACCTTTTCGACTTCCGGCTTTACATCACGCATCAGATTTGCGTTACACGCACTACAATGGTAGTTTCCAAGGTTTGAATGGAAGTGATACTGATCATGCATAATGGCACGATCTCCGACTCCTGTTGCTTCATACGGCCGACGACCATTTGCTAGATCATGAAAGCCGAGCTTTAACTCTAGTAGCATTTCATATTCATTGTCACCGCTTGCGGCTCGCGCTTCCTTGATGCTCTCCTCGTCGGTTTTCGTTTGCACGGCGTGACATTCTGGGCATAACCAAACATCTTCAAGTTTGACGACATGGCCGCGGTCCGCTGTACCGACAGAGTACCGAATACCCTGTTCTCCAAATGAAAGCATCGGCTTTGCCATAGGATACTCTGACCTCGAAGGACGAAATGTGTAGACATGCTGTGGTTTATAAATCAGAGATGGCGCTTTAGGCATGCCCAATTTGCTCGTATCTCTGCCCAGCAGCATAATTTCGATTTGACCGTTTTGCAAAGGATGTTTTTTCCGCTTGGCCCGCCACTGTACAACGTCTTTCCAGTTCTTAAAAACTGTAATGACTGGATTGTGTAAAGTGGCCTTTATTTCGTCTTCCACCCATTTAGGGATCGTT
This sequence comes from Alicyclobacillus acidoterrestris, assembly GCF_022674245.1. GTDB lineage: Bacteria > Bacillota > Bacilli > Alicyclobacillales > Alicyclobacillaceae > Alicyclobacillus > Alicyclobacillus acidoterrestris. Next base: position 26,992 of record NZ_CP080468.1, on the reverse strand, counting down.
ATCGCAGGGACGAGCATTAAAACACTAAGCGAACGTTTGCCTCCATTAACCACACATTGTGCCTCGTTTTTAACGGCAGCCAGTGTATTTAAAACCGCCAAGCTTGATATTGACTTGCCGGTGCCCATATCGCTGGAGATGATTACACCTTTTTGTGACTTTAAACCGTTTACCGCAGCCTGAGCGACATGTGCCTGTGCTAAGAAGGGCACACGTTTCATCGTCGCGATCGCCGGGTGAATCGGTTTATCTAAGTCATGTAGTGGTTTGGCCATCTCCTCTATGGTTGCTGCGAGATGTCCTGCGAATGTTTGTAGGTACGTCATGAGTTCAGCTTGATCGCCGTCTTCTGCATCTTTTTTATATTCGCCTAAGACTTCAGAGAGAGCCGGCGCTTCCGTGATTCCTTCGGGGAGCTCAATTTTCCGTTCTGCCAGTAGTTCTGAAAGGATCTCCTTTGCTTGTTCCTCGTTTAATTCCGGTGAAAGTTGGTAGGCTTGAACGTCTCTCCAAAACTTAACGTTTGGATCCGACCATACATTGAGCGGTTCTACAAGTTCGCGCTGAACGCAGGCCTTCCATAGGGGTTGTCCCCATTCCTCGACGTACGGAAGGCTAAAGTCGTGTGCAAAATGCTTTGCAAACAACGTCGCGATGTCTCCACCGTCCGGTAGGATCAATGACCGTGCCCGGTCACTATCAATGATTTCATCAACTGCAGACTTGTGCAGTATGAGCGTGTGCGTCGTTTTTCCGACCGGCCGATGAATCAACCTGTAGTTGTTCCTGTCGCACTTTATACGTGTCTCAATGGATGCGTAACGTTCGGGTCGCACATGTAGGAACTCTCCTTTTAATGCGCGTGCCGCTATGCCTCGTGTTACCTGGTCTATGTCAATCAGGCTTGCTGCAATGAGCTCCTCATATTCCTTACCGGGAATAGGCCGAGTGATGATAAGATGTGCTGCAGCGTCAAACCAGTGTAAATCGCTTTGATATTCAAGAATTTTCATGTATCCATCCCAATGTATGCATATCCACCAGGGGGGCCCCGATGAATAGTACATCACCGGGACTACCTCCCTTGGCTAATTATTATTGTAAATCGCGGATGGTTCCGTCTGGTTCAATAGTCCGAACAATCGTTACCCACTCATCCGTGTCAACGATGGTTTCACGTCCTTGTTCGTCGTACGTAATATCTCGGTGCGTTACCTTTCGGCTCGTGCCGATAACCATATGGCGATGTTCACCTATGCCAACTGCTCCATCTAATGCGCCGGCAGCGATAAGCGTCGCAAGATGTGTTCGACGATACGGGAGTAGCGGTCTTTGTAGCTTCGCATCGACTACCGAACCTTGAAGCATATGCTCGGCTACTTTGAAGCCTTCAGAAAGCTCGAGGTCTCGCAGAAGTTCGACTTCATCACGAACATCTCCGCGAAACTCGATGTCGTCACTTACGTCGCAAGTCGGGATAATCCAAGTACGGTCATCCTTATTGTCTAAATACGGAATTTGTGTTGTGGGGTCATTTCCGACCGCTAGTAAATGGCGACGCGCTTCAAGTTCTTTAGAAGTGAGCATTTTCGTGCTCTGTAAAGGCTTTTCGCGTCTCACGCCGAATATGACGACTTGTTTGTAAGCCTGATACTCATCATCGTCAAAACGGTATACTGCTAGGTTGGTGTATCGATGTTCGAGCGCATTGACTGTCTCTTTTGAGAGTGTCGTGCGTGGAATGATGAACACAAGTACTCCACCCGGAGCCACATATTTCGCCGTGTCCCGCAGGAATGAAAGTTCGATGCGAGATTCATTTCCACCTTGCCCACCGCGGTTGTCGTAGGGCGGATTTAGCCACAGGAAAGACATACTAGCCTTGTCTACACGCGCCTTCTCATAGGGTGAGGCGACTACGAAGTTCAAGCGTTCTGTAGCTTCAGTTGCCCGTGCTCGGTCTAGTTCGATGCCGTAAGTGAGCGTACCCACTGGGGCTTGTTTGCCAACAGTTTGAAGTGCAATACCTTTGCCACAACACGGGTCGAAAATGCGTGCTGGCCCTTCAAAACGAAGACGCTTCACAATCTTTTCCGTCATTGTTTCGGGCGTAGCGTAAAAACCGAGGCGACTGTCACTTTCGTATCTTGCCATTCAAATTCCCACTGTCCGACCGGATGGGGTGAAACCCCCTGTCCGGAAATACAGACAGAGGGTTCACCTCCTTAATTAGTTATTCGTTGTATATTGCTCTGTCGATGAGACCTTATTAAGCATTACTAGTTGAGGGATTACGCCTCCAAGTTGGCGACTTGTTTGGCACAAGCTGGGCAAACGATATCTAACCCCGCTACCCGCGTATATGTGTAGGTATAGTCACCGCATATCTCACAACTCTCTGGATTCTCACGATTTTCCACTTCATAAGCTTCGTTCTGCATATGCGAGACTCCCCCTTGGTATGTGGTCTTCTCCACCTGGCCATGTTCGAATTAAGTCCGACCGCAGAAGGAGGCCCCTCGGACAACGTATACGGAGAGGCACCGCCATCCCAATCAGATTTGCAAGCTAATCCTCAGCCAGAATGCCGTTCTAGCAGTTTCTTAACAGCAGGAATCTCTCGAAGATTCATCACTAAAAGTACAACTGGTACCGAAGCGACCGTTAAGTCATATAGAGCCACTGGTGCATGAACAGCAAAAGCTAATACACACCAAAAACCAGTCATTAAACCTACTGCAAACGCAATGCCCGTTACCTTTTGATTTGTCTTCATATCACATTCTTCCATTACCTTTAGGGCTATACGAAGACCACCGATAATGAAGCTGAAAAGGAACAGGTAACTTATGACTGGTGACACGATGAGTGGCTCAACAACAGTACGAGCAAACACGGCAAGCAGAGCGCATGATTCGATAAATTGCAAAATCCCATCGATGACTTTTGCTTCAAAGTCGTATTCGCAGTACTTGGCGAAGCTCTTTAACTGTGTGCTATACAGGACAGTCAAAAAGCTTACCATCAGTACACAAACGGCTTTTTCGAATGCAGGCAAAATGACAACTACAAAGCCAAGCAAAGCAGCAAGTGTTGTCAATCCTAGTGCTACAGAAAAAGCCCATTTTTCGAGGGTTTTTAAGATGTTTTTTGACATTTTTTATACGACCTCCTTATCAATCTGTATCGGCTCCGTTGCACAGTATGTGCAAAATCATCACCGACACTTTTTTAGTTCAATGATTCAATGACAAACGACAACGTATCGTCGTCCCCGACCTGTGGCTTGGCTAACTGGTCCGTAAAGGGTCGAACGGCGGTATCGGAATGTCCGATCACCACTGAAATTACGTTGAAGTTCTTCTCAGACTTCACCCGTCGAAACTCCCCGTTCAAGAATTCATCGGAGACCGAGGCTGCGCCATCGGTAAGAAAAACGATGTCGCCTTTTTGAAATGCCGAGTCATCCATGACTTTTACAGCTTCTCGAAGGGGTTCCTCAAAGGAAGTCCCACCGTCGAAGAAGTGACAAGCCATTTCAATAATCTCAGTAGCCGGTGCAATGCGAGGGTTTGCCCATTTCTGGACGTAACATTCACCTCTGCTTGCAAAGTGAATGACTGCAAATGCTCGTTTTTCTCTGGATGCAATAGCAAAAAGCGAAAGTGCAATGCCCTTTAACCACTTTTCGACTACACCTTCCGTCGAACCAGATTCGTCTATACATACTACAATGGGACCTTGTCCCTCTCGTTCGTATCCTTTCAGCTCGTACTGTAATAAGCGTTTTTCCGCGAAACGGAGAAGAAACTCTTCTTCTGTATCCGGGTCTGCTAACAGAGCGAGTTCAGATGGTACAAGCCGAGATAAGTCATCCCCGAGGGTAATATTGACTACTTCCGTCGGTGGGTGCTGTGTACGATTGCGACGTTTTTTTAACGCGATCATCTGCATTCGTCCGGCGAGCTTCGCGATTTCACGTATTTTCGGATCGCTGCGCAGCATATCAGCGAGCAGTAGACGTTCAGCGCCGTTCACTGGGTTCCCGTTGCCGGGTTCTATACCGAAGGCATGCATTGCGTCAGCGTCCTGTGTAGCCAAATCAACGGTTTCGTCGAGTGCTTGACGCATCTCTCTCGCGATGGACGAACCATGTGTATCGTACGCTTCGTTGAAAATAGCTTCTGCCCCATTCAAAGCCTGACGAAGTTCGTTCGCTAGCGCATGTAGTTCGTCGGCCTTGTGTTGTGCGGGACTCGTTAGGTCTCCACCGGCTGCGTCTGAATACGCTTCTGCTTGGTCAAGAAGTTGTTGTAACTGTTGTTGCATTTTATGAACTGCTTGCGCCGCATTCTTCACATCGTCCGGGATAATTCCATCGAGCTTCTTTTGTAAATCAAGAGAGCCAATCGCCGAACCATATTCGTCGAATTGTGTCATCCCACGGAGATCCTTCCATGCGCTTTGTGCCATCAACGTTTCCATGACACGTTTGTTTACGACAGACGCATCGGAAGCGAAGGAAGGCGCGCTCTTGTAGAGCGACGCCCACACATCAGGAATAACGCCATCAATCTGTTGGTTATTGACGGCCTCTTGCAGTTTTGTTGACTCTTCATATACTCGTTGAAATGTGCGACGGTCGAAACGATCCGTTTCAATCGACCCAAATCTTAAATCCCGAGACACTTGGACATAACCCCTTTCAGCAATGCATCCACCTTCAACTCAGCTTCTTCAATCCGCGCAATTTTAGATGGAGAGCCTCCAGCAGTCTTAAACGCCTGTATCTCTTGCTTTATGTGTTTGAGTTTCTTCACCGCTTCGGTGCCGACTTGAACGGCCTGGTCTTCATTCGCCTTCATCGCATTGTTTGCGATGTCGCGTGCATCTTCGATCAGTTCTGCGATTTGTCCAGCGACTGGATCGAGGCGTTTACGAACGATGGACGCCACTTTCGCCACTTGAGAAGGATCGTCCCAAAGAGTGTGCTGAAGAATTTCAGCGTCTTCCTCGATGATGATGTGGTCCCTTCCTGCGAGAACCGCACGTGCCGGCAATACATCCGTAGCAATTTGTCGCCAGCGTCGATCCGACAGCGTAATGCCTTCCTGAATCAGGTCGTTCTTGAGGTTGAGCAACGCTTCTGCGACGCTTCGGTCAATCTTAATCAGTTTCGCCGCCTGTTGAAGCTGTTGTAATTCGTGCAACGTCAACAGATTCGGACGAGCCGGACGTGGCGAGGTCAGCATAGCAATGAAGTTATGTTCTTCGCGAATGTATCCTGGCTGAAACCGAAACACGAAGCGATCATAGACAGCCTGTAACTCCTCTTCTTCGGGGAATTCGTTGCTTGTACCAACAAGTGTACCAAGCGGTACTCTTACGGCATTTGTCCCGTTGTAGAAGACTCGTTCATTCGCGATTTTGAGTAGAGCATTGAGAATCGCGGAACTTGCCTTAAATACCTCGTCTAAGTAGCCAAAATGGGCTTCAGGGAGTTTCCCTGTGGTAATTCGTTCATAGACGCCAACTTTCAACTTTTGTAGGTCGTATGGCCCGAACAGCTCTTCTGGAGTCGTGAATTTCGTCATGAGCCATTCAAAGTACTTGTACCCGTCAATCAGTTGAGAGAGCTCGTCCGTAATCGCACTCTTCGCAGAGCCAGGGAGACCAATCAACAAGATGTGTTGACGTGCAACGAGTGCAGTCAGCAATCCGTCGATCACGTCTTCACGTTCAAAGAAAGACGTCGTCAAATGGGTACGAATCGCGTTTACTTTATCTATAATATGTTGTTGGTTCATTTTTAAATCTCTCCTCATGCCCCCAAGCCGTGCTAGGGGGCTAAATGGTTTAGCCCTGCACGGCCAGGGTATAGAGAACTTAGACTTGTTCGAGAAGGGCACGCATTTGCGCTTGTAGGATGTCTACATCCGTTTCAAGCGTGCCTATGCTCTCCTTCAAGATGTTCTGGTAGGTTACGATTTCGTTTCGTATTGAATGTGCACGTGCCATGAGGGCTTGTACTTCTTTGTCGTCTACCTGACCTTTGAGTGCAGCGCGCATCTCGGTAAGAAACGTCTGTGCTTTGTGCGTCACGACATCTCTCACCATGTCACGCGATTCTTCGGTGTTCATCACCGGAAGCTTATACGCATAGGTGTGTGGCAGTGACGACAAGAATCGAACGAGTTGAAACAACAGCTCTTCATTGTCGCGCGGCACCAGGTAGACGCCACCAGACTCTTTGAGCGGTGTAGCAGACAAGTCTTTCAGTACAGAACGCACCATCCGACGCCGTGCATCGGCATCAAAGTGGTTTAAATAAAGTCCATATAGATTCTGAAACTCCTCGGCCGCTTTGACCACGTTGGGGTCGTCTACATTGAAGACTTTTACGTCTGTTGTCTTGTACTCGTGGTTGAACACGAATACCGCGGCTCGAGGGTCGTAGTCGAGTTTCGTTTCAGCCGATGTTGGCGTCTCAATGACCAAATGTCGAACGACCTCTTTACGGTTACCCGTTTTTACGTCTCGAATGAGGAATCGAGCACCTTCGTAGTCTCGTACCCGTCCTTCTAACTCTTTTGTTGCACGACGGAACGCATCAGCTGGACGAATCTCCGGAATACGATATTCCTCAGGCAAGCCAGAGGCCTTAAAGAGTTCCCACAGCTGCTGTTTCGGGACTAATCGTTCTGACATCGCATACCATACAAAGTGTCCAATTCTGGACTCTACGTCACTGGTGGTTGCAGTAAGACCTTTAAGAGTTAATTTTTCTTGTGTCATTGCCATGTTTTCGCCCATTCAACCGTATAGGGGAAAGCCCCCTATACAATTCAGGGGCTTCCCTCCCTATTTGGTTTTTTGAGTCATGGTGATTACGCGGTTTGTTTTTGTTCTTGTGATTCGTCTTGGCTCCGTTGTTCTGCAGGTAATCTAACCGGAGAGATTAGTGACAAACAATCTGTGTCCGGCGCAGAGATTGTCCCTGGTACAAGCGGACCATTGATACCAATTACCACTTTCTCCGAACTCATTGCACGAAGGGCTTCGACCCAGTACACAGAGTTGAATGCCATTTTTTCAATGGTTGCTTCGGGATTTAAGAGAGGCACAGAATCAGTACCCTTTCCGTTTAAGCTCGACTCAGCAGACAGCACTAGTTCGCCATTTGCGATTTCAAATATCGTGCGCATTTGGTCTTGGTCTCCAGCAAAATAAGAGACAAATTCGCAGGAGCGCAACAAGTCAGCTCGATTGACTTCGAGTTGTACCTGGACCGAAGCGGGTATGATCCTTTGATAATCAGGATACGTGCCGTCGAGTGCTCGCATAGTAAGACGCGTTTCACCATCAGACCACGTGGCCACCATAACTCGTTCGCCAATTTCTAGGACAACTGTTTCGTCGTCATCCGAAGGCAACATAGAGGACAAGTGAGCGAGTGGTTCTTTTGGGATGGTTAACTCGCGCTCGTCTTCACCTTCCATGACAATCCCACCGACTGACGTTTTAGCTAATCGCAAACCGTCCGTGGAAACAGCCGTCATGGTTCCATTAGAAATTGTTAAGTTGACTCCTTTTAAAATTGGGCGTACATCAGAATTCGAACACGCGTAGACAACCCGTTGTAGTGCATTTTGTAATACAGGAGCCGGTAGTTCCATACGCGCTGTTTCGTCCCGGTTCTGATACGGAGTAAACAACTTCGGATCTTGGCCCGGAATTTTTGCACTTTGTTTTCCGGAACGTACGTTGAGGTGTAACCCATCCTGTACAAAGATCACTTCGTCGGTTGCAAACTTCACGATATTAAGCAGTTCCTTTGCGGGAACGAGAATAGTGCCTGACTTCTCGATTCGAACCGTCGGATCACCAATTCGCTCAAACAACGAGCGTTTCAGTGATACGGTTTCCGATGAAGCCGTAAAGTCAACGCAATACTCGTCTTTATCAACTGTAATGAGGACATTTCGATACACAGTCGTCTTGCTGGATGCGACGCGTACAATGTCCTTTAAGGTCTTAATTAATATTTCCGGCTGGAATGTAGCTTTCATATTGCATCTCTCCGTTTTTGACCCCGCGCCGCCGCGCAAGGTCTGATTTTTTGTCAGAACCTGCGGCGGCAGGGTAAAACCGAGGATTCAGTTGTTTGTAGTTATGCTAACGTTGCTACGCGACCGTTGTCTGGTTTGTTTCGGTACATCACTTTGAAGCGTGTACCCCTGATGGAAACGAGGTCAGGCCAATTAAGACGCTCCAACTCTTCGCCTACACGCTTCGCGATTCGTTCGCTATACATGAACGAGATGACTTCCGCTTTCTTAGACGAGTTTGTTGTGACCAACACGGGTTTCACATCTACTTCAGATTGCAATTCACCGAAGGTCTGTATGATTGCACTCACGAGTTGGATATGGAGTCTATGATTTATCGAATAGAGACCATATCGTTCTGCTATATCGTGACAAGCGTACCAACGTCCTAGCCGTTGCTGCGTCTTTTCCACGATAGCGAGTACAGGACTTTGAATTGTCGATGATTGTCTCGTACTTCGTTCTTCAACATGTGGGATACCTGCGAACGAATAGATACGCTCCATGAACCGAATCCGCTCTCGAGGATCCAGTACGATGTCGCTGATCACCTTCGTGTTGGCCGCAACCCATCTTAAGATCGCGGTGCGGGTATCAGGTTCGGTGGTTTCCACCGACTCTTTATCAAGAAGGTAAGTCCTCACTTGTCTTGCGACTTCGGAATCTCTCAGGAACATCCCGACAAGAAGCACTGCGCGTCGCGGTAGCACGGTTAGGGACCGAGCACGCTTGCCAATACAACTGAATTCCTTGAGGGAATTCAGTTCTTCGCCTTGCAGCACGCGCAAACCACTGTTCTCAAACTCACTACGATGGTCATGAATGAGACTAGCAATAGTCTGCTTTGAAACTTCGTAATAGCTTGCTGCCATTTCAAGCGATACGTATATGTCGCCTGGCAGTGTCGCTAACTTTTTCACACGGTCTAGCACGTCCGTCTGATTGAGCAGGGACGTACGAGCCGTCGGGCTTTCAACGAGCACCTGTTCGCTCAGTTTCAACATGCTGTTCCCCCTCACTCGACGTATGTTCAGCTTGTTCAAGCAAACGTCCGATACGTCGATTGAATTGTTTTTTCCATGCGTTATACCTCTTCCACTCAAACCACACCCAGTCGAGCGTCCTTTTACGGTACTGCCCCCATTTCTGAGGTGACCAGGACGCTGGCCGTTTGTGGATAAGCCCAAGCTCAAACCCGATTTCATCTAACTCCGCCTGCGTGAGATTCAACGCTGGATGAGTAAAACGACGTTGCCCGGCCTTGAGCGGGAACAAGGTATTTCTCGCAGTGTCTTCTGATACGTCGTGGAGTAACGCGTAGAATTTAACGAGTCCACCGCCGGCATCGCAAACCCAGCAGTGGAACACGTTCTTCATCGCGTTAAGCTCTAAGTTTTGCCTCATATCCCCACAAAACGGGCAATCCGTTTTGTACTGACCATGCTTCCTCATACGTGTTAGTTTGAGGCTAGCCTGTTCAGCGAGGTCAACGATGGTGATTGACGAACGTTCTTGAATGACAACTGACAGCCCGTCCCCACTCCTTTCTGCAACGACGTAACCGGGTGAACTTAATTAGGCTACCGTGCTTGCCGGTTGGGATTGCTGTTGTGACATGTCAAACAAGTTCGGGCAAAGTTCGCCAATCGTAATGTCGTTTAACTGCTCACGATAGGGGCTATCTCCGTTTGAAAGTATCTCTTCCGTGGTTTCTTGGACATCAAGTTGAAGCCATCCTAGTCGAGTGATTTTCTTTGGGGCGTTGATGTGCATAGTGTCAGCCATCCTTCCGAAATCTCCCCGCAAGGTCGCCGGGGAGTGAATAAGATACCCCGGCGACGGGGGAGATCGGAACGCAAAAAAAAGCAACCGACAAAGACCTTTCGTGATGGTCATGTGAGACCAACACGGGTCTTGCGATTGCCTTTCAACTGCCACTTAAGCAGATTCCGATCAAAGGTTTGGTATTGCGAAAAGGTTAAAGTGGCGCTACCTACCCGAGGGTAAGTGCGAAAGTGAGCTCCTGTCCTATGCACACGTGCACGTCCTAGTGCATCTGCTGGCGTACATAGTGAGTTCAGCCATCATTGCAACTGAACAAGAGGTATTGCCGTGAGTGTGCGACGAGTGACTGAGTACCGACGAGTGACATGCTGCCTAGTTTCACCTTGCGGTTCGCTATGTAATAGCTTCCTAGGCTCCTCTCTGCTCTCCACGTAATGGATTCAAGCGCATAAGAGGGAAAGTTTTTCTGATTTCTCTTTCAGATTACTCCAACATGTGTTTGTTGACAAGATGCTTTAGTCTTTCGAATCTAAAAACTTGTGATACTTATCTAGGCTCTTAATTTGACTAGGAGACGGGTTTGTCGCTCGGTGTCGCTGTTTTTCTAGATGTGACTTCATTACCTCTCCAAATTTGTCTAGCGATTCTTTTGCAAGTTCAGTATCTGATTGTGACTTCCAGCCTTTTTGTTTCTTTTTCATAATACGTCCTCCTATCCCTAATAGGATGGGTATAGCAGGACGCAAATAAACCCCTTCTTCACTGAGAAGAAGGGGTTATGATAATTATAGCGTTACTTTGCGATGTAATTAATCCATTCTCGTTGTCCGCGAGTTACGGTTGGTTTTACTGGACTCGCGTTAGAAGAGGAGAATGCCTTTAATAGAACTGCTTGTACATTTTTTGTGCGCGCGCGCGTCGAAGAATTGTTCGGCTTTCGAGTCGGTTGCTTCAGCATAGGCATGTCCACCACCTTCTATTTCATCATATAGCTTTATTCGGCATTTTGGAAGATACTCTCCAAATGACTATTTACCGCATCTGGGTCACCGAATTTTGAAATGTATTCGGAATGCACTCTATGAAAGTTCCAAATCTCATCTGATGTCATTAGACTATCAAATGCAAGAAGTGCATTCACAATTGGGTACGTTGGAAGAACTTCATCTGACCAAAATACAACAATATATGGCAAAGAACCGGGTGGGATAATTGCAACCACAGTTTTCTGTTCAAACTTAGCAACAGAATCAACGATGACCGGTTCGTCATGAGAAATTTGTCTTTTCCACTGACGTACAGCTTCTTTTGCAATGTTTCTGGCTGGTCGAGGACAGAGGCGAAAATCATTTGACCCGTTCTCAACGTCGCGAATCATAAATGTCGCACAATCACTTCTAATATTTGACTCACTCAACGCTCTAGTGAGCTGAGCAGAAAAAGCGTTGCTAACTTCTATAGAAAATTGGTAGTCGTCTCGAATATAAAGGCGAGTTGCCCTCAAGTACTCTCGTGCCTCTTCGAAAAATGCTCCTGTTATCGCGTTAGAGCAGACAGCATTCAATGCGAGTTCGTTTTTCAATCCCTGCTCTCGTCGTTCACTGTTTAGTTTAAGGGCATCTGGGAGAATACCTTGGTATAGGCTTAAAGATAGGAGTGTCGTGAATATCTTCACAACCGCAAAGGTAATTCCACATGCCACAACCCAGTAAAGTGCCCTTGGAATCGGAAAGTCGCCAACCTTAATCACTGGATCACTTGGCAACGTTACGTAGCCGGTTGCGATGACGAGTGAAACGTAAAGGGTCACTCGCAGCTTATACTCATTCTTTGAGCCTTCCGGAAACCAATGTTGGAGTTTAGGAAGAAAAAATGAAAAGGCGAGGTAGATTGCTGCAGTGATGAAAGCAGGTAGAGGGCGGCTGTGGTCCCAAATTCTAAGAAGTAAGTGGTGGATCATTTTGGCTTTCACCTCCAGATAGTTCCTGAATGGGGATTATCCTCATTCAGGAACCAGGATGTTTATGCAAATGTACGCTTTAGGCGCTGTGGTTTGTGACGAGTTACGTCAATTGTGCTACTCCATTGATCAGCGAAATATACCGATATGATAGTGGATGGCTTTTCAATCACAACATGAATTTGTTGTCCATTTACATCTCCACGTTTCATCACTCTATCGTTGGTGCTTTGAATTGTGATACCAACTTGAGCGACCAATGAAATTGATGATATCGGTACTCTACGCTTTACGATACGTTTTACCGCATGTTCAGTAAACAGAAATTTAGGCTTTGAGTAATTTCTCATAATATTTTCCTCCTAGTCTTTTCGTCCTCGTCGTCCTCGATATGTTTTCTTCATATCGATGTCTGCGGTGGTCTACACCGGTTACGCACTCCGTGAGCTGATTAGAGATTGCAAGTTCCGTATTTCTTCTTCAAGGTGTAAGGCAGTCAACTTACGTTCCTCGACAATTAAGCTACTACGGTACGCGTATGCCGCGATGATTTGACGATCATGTTGAGTGTTAAATAGGTTGAGCACGCTCTCAGCGTCGTCTACGAAAACCGGGAATGGCTCCGGATTCGGGCGAAGTTGAAAAATCGCACGGCCGATTTCAAGATCGCACCAAACTTTTTCAGAGTGAGAGAGTAAATTGTATGGTTTGTTATTCCAAAGAATGCGAAACCCGTCTAAGACCTCTCCATCCTCATTAACCCTAAACAGTTGAATTTTTACATTATCCAATAGCTTATCAATTTTATTCTGCTGCATCCGAACATACTGTGAACGAAACGCTTTGGTGGCTTCTATTTTGAGAGATAGTTTCTCAATGTTTTCCTGTTGTATCTCTCGTATACCTTTGAGCCGGTTTAATTCATTGGATGCTCTGTCATATCGTTTTTGCCATTCTTCGTAGCGTGTAAAAGCATCACGTTCGTTTCCAAGTTGAGTATTGACTTTGTTAACGAAGTTTCTCATCTTTTCAATTTCAGAAATGGTTTTGTGGCTTTCAAGAGACTGTAATTCCTCCAGCTTCTTACGAAGCTCGATGCCCTCTAGTTCAATTTTCTTCAATTCTCGTTCTACCGTTGCGTTGTGAAACTCTACTTCTTGTTTTGCAGTTTTTAGAGCATCGCCGAGAAGCTTTTGCTTACAGGTAGGACATGTATCATCGAGCGTTTTACGCTGGGCCCGGATTGATTTGTAGGTCTCCTGTTTTCTATAGATTTGTGTGTTCAGCTCTTTCCGTTGATTCATGACGTTTTTCTGAGTGAAATCGAACTCAGCAATTCGTTCGGAATAACGATTGACCTGAGCTTTAATCTCCTCTGTCACAAGCGATTTGGGCTGTTCTGGCTTAGGTTCGGCTAAGATAGCCTCGTAGGTCGAAATCTCACCATCGAGTCTCAATAGGTCTTCCGTCAACTCCCTGAGTTCTGTAGAGGCTTTCTTTGCAAGTATCTGAATGGAGTCATAACCCATGCCGAACTTCTCGTTTTCAAGAACCCCCCTATGTTTTGGAAGTAGGCTTGAAAGCACGATGTTTGGCTCCACATCACTATATCGAGCAATAATAGCCTTTGCGTCTTTTGGCTCAATAGAGCTGAAGTAGCCCGGTATAAACACGGAAAGAAACTCTTGGACTGAGTTAAAAAACAGTGACTCAAGTTGACCTGGTCTAACTTTGTTTCCGTTGATGAATTGTTTTACTCCACCGGTTTCTGGTTTGACTCGCTCTACTGTAACATCCTGACCGCTCGCCGTTTCCCAGACCGTTATCACTTTCATGTTGTTCGTACCTTCGCGCATAAGCACGGAGTCATATCTTTTACTTCCCATAATGTTGGTACCATAAAGACACCACACAACGGCTTCTGCGATAGTCGACTTGCCTGCTCCGTTAAACGCACGAACGATTGTTTCGTCTGAGAAGCTAAACGTCTCGTTTGCAAAACAACGGAAATTTTCAACAATCACCATCTTTAGTTTCATTGTTCGTTCACCCTCTCTGGTTAAAATAAAAAAGACCAACACAAACCAAGGCATTTGCCGTGGATTACGTTGACCTTTTGATATGAACCATTAGGCTCTGTTTTCAATTGGTTCACGAGGCGTACATTTATCCGCTCGTGATACTCATGATTTGTACTTCCCTACCCTTTATAGGTGAGAGCTTCCGACAATGACATCGTTGTTCCATCTGGTAGTTGCTTTGCAAGCCGTTCAAGTGCGGCAAACAAGAACAAACTACCGATTTGTATTTTACAATCTGGGCAGTATCCAAGCGGTACATCCTGAAATCGAATGTTCCTCTCTGGAATAACCATCTCTCTTGGGGCGACAGGATAATCCTTGCAACAATTCCCGCAAGTAACTACCTCAGAAACATTCGGTTTGTCCTCGATATAAGCTTCAATTGCTCGCTCTATTAACATCTCTTCGTTTCCCTTTGTGTACAATGCTGCCTTGAGGGCCAACATGATTTGTAATCTCTCCTCTAGCTGGTCCGCATCGTCCCAAGTAAACATGTCATCAACCCCTTGGTTGCATTTTCATGTTTTCATTATAAGCGTTGCTTATGCCAGCAAAGTTTAATATCAAAGGTTTTATTCCACATCCACGGACTTATAGATGGGTCATAAACGGTCAGAACAGAGACTCGTTCTATGTTCGTTGTATATGGAGCTGAGAGAACTAAGTGTAAAGGTCTGTATTGTGCTTTCCCGATTTTCGAATAACCCATCCAGATCCAATGGTGAGTTTTTCCACGGGTATCATTCTGAATGGTTGCATACCAAATACATTCACCATTCAATAGTGCTTCCGTGGATTCAATGGACGTAATTTTTCTTTTAATTTCGCGATCAGTTACATGACCTGACCAATCCAAATCAATGCCACGGCGTAGGTAAGATCTTAGTTCATCTGTGTGTAGGTCAAGGTCTTTTGTGCCTTTCAACCAACTTTTGCGTTTGTACGCGCAGTCGTCATGGTTACAGTGATTCATTCGTATGCCCATCGTTCACCACGATATGAGGGCAATCCCCTCTCGCAGTGTTGAACGAGAGGGGCGTCCCTCCTTTTCATTCGTGATTGATTACGCGTGACGCAATTGTTTAGCGCGACGAACGTATTCGTCCGGCGTAAACAAAACGTAGGTACTTTTGTTTTTACGAATCATACATGGAATACCGTGTACCTCTAAGAATCGTTTGGTTCTATTGGCACTCGTTTTAGATTTCGTTGACGTTATATATCTCATCGAGATGACCTCCTTATCAAAATGGCAAGTCGTCATCCGATATTTCAGGCATGTCATCGTCCGCAAAGGGATCGTCCTCATATGATAGACGATGATCGTTGGAGTTTGCGTTTGACGTGTTTTGCGGTGTGTTATTACGTGTTCCACCGTTGCCGTTGTTGTCACCACGGTCGAGGAACCGCACTGAATCGGCGATGACTTCCGCAACACGTACTTTCTGACCTTCCCGATTATCATAGCTGCGTATTTGCAACCTTCCGTCGACCGCGGCCAACCGACCTTTTTGCAGATACTGTGATACATTTTCTGCTTGCTTTCTCCACACCACAATGTTGATGAAGTCTGTTTGTCGGTTACCGTGGGAGTCTGTACGCATACGGTCAACGGCTAAGGTGAACGAAGCTACTGGGGTGCCTGTGTTTGTATATCTAAGCTCTGGATCCGCAGTCAAGCGACCAATTAGAATCACTCGATTTAACATGCAAAACACACCTTTCGATAAGTTAGGATACAATTGCTAGTTCTTGAATTACTGGTGTTGGTACTCTTTCTAGCTTGGTTGATTTGATGTGAATCGTTGTACCTTTTTGTAATTGACGGATCGCACTAACCAGCTCAGTTTCCCCTGTCATTGCTTCTACCCTGTCACCTGTCCTAGCCATTTCGATGGTTAACTTAACGAAGTCTTGGCCTTTGTGCTTTTTAAACTCAGAGTCCACCAATACACCAACCGTTTCGCCTTCGCCTAAGTCAGCGACAGGAATTACGGGTAAGCCACTTATAGGATTCTGCTTTGCTGGCTGTGGGTTTATAGTGGATTTTGGAATACTCGATAGAGTCTGCGATGGTATTGAATCGTCTGGAACAATGCTTGACTCAATGTATAGATCATCCGGCATCTCATTATCATTCGGGCGTTCAAAGTCCATTGTCGGTTCATCAAGGGCGATGGTAGCTACTTTGTTAAGAAGGTCCATCATTTTCACGTTTTCGAGTTTGAGATCCAAAACATAGATTGTCTTTGGATGTCCTGCGACCTGAGCCTGCATAGGCACAACGCGTAGCGTTAATGGAATCATTGCGATTCGGCCTCGCGTGAGTTGTCGAATGAGTTGAATTGAACCGATAAGGTTTTGTGAAGTGTAATACGAGGTACTATCCAGTTCCCAAATGCCGATTCCCTTTACTTCGGGAAGGAGGAATATGAGACGGGTTAGCTCCTTACACTGTTTTGCTTTGTAAAACTCGCATTCTTTGTACGCGCAGTGAACCTGCGTGTATCCTCCGTTTCCATCCTCCCGAACGGCAGTTTCACCATCACCTTTGCACCAAAGCCGGCCACGTCCCTGACTACCTTTGTAGGAACATAAGGCCTGTGGCATAAACTGTTCGGGATCATCGGTTGGAAAGCAAATTGTGATTTCCTTTGGTTTATCCCCGTACACTTCGTGAAAAGCAGCTGCAGCCTGGTCACTAGTATTCGTGCCATCGGCTCGAACCACAAAGTAATCAGTTGCTTTCGGGTATTCTTTTCCCCCATCGTTGACAGTCTTAACGCCAAGATAGATTTTCCCGACTCTCGGAATTCGTTTTGGTTCACTGAACCCTTTTATCATTCTTCTCACCTTCCGATACTCCCGGCGCCGCCGCCTTGGGAGCTAATAAGATACCCTGGGCGGCAGGGGGAGATCGGAACGCAAAAAAAGGCAACCGACAAAGACCTTTCATGATGGTCATTTAACCAACACGGGTCTTGCAATTGCCTTTCAACTGCCACTTAAGCAGATTCCGATCAAAGGTTTGGTATTGCGAAAAGGTTAAGGTGGCGCTACCTACCCGAGGGTAAGTGCGAAAGTGAGCTCCTGTCCTATGCACACGTGCACGTCCTAGTGCATCTGCTGGCGTACATAGTGAGTTCAGCCATCATTGCAACTGAACAAGAGGTATTGCCGTGAGTGTGCGACGAGTGACTGAGTACCGACGAGTGACATGCTGCCTAGTTTCCCCTTGCGGTTCGCTATGTAATAGCTTCCTAGGCTCCTCTTTGCTCTCCACGTAATGGATTCAAGCGCATAAGAGGGAAAGTTTTTCTAATTTCTCTTTCAGATTATACCCATATTCAATTTCTCGCAAGTCTTAATAGCACAAAAAAGAGGGCTTTAGGAACGCTGTATTGACATAAATCGGAGGTACTTTTATGTCCCACTTCTAACAAAAAAACCCGCAGTTTTATCCGCGGGTCTCCTTATGGAAATTTCTGATTAAGTGAGAATGGGCGATTTGACGGCCGTTTGTGCCTCTTTTAGACACTCTTTGCAGATGCGTTTGCCCCTGTATGTAGTTAGTTCATCTGCAGAATTGCAAAACATACAAGCTGGATCATATTGACGCAGGATAATTCGATCCTCATCAACGAAGATTTCCAAGGCATCTTTGATCTTAATTCCCAAGGTTCGGCGCAACTCAATCGGCAGCACGATTCGACCCAATTCATCCACTTTGCGAGTTATACCAGTTGATTTCACAGTTCACACCTCCAATCTCCATAATTTCAAACGTATTGTTTATTAAGTATATAGTTCCAAGTTGTAACTTTGAACCCCTTGCATGGGTACTCTCACATGAGAATTCGTTCAACATCACCGATGAACATCTTGTCCTTTTCCGATTTTCGATTCAGGCGAACCTTTACATGACTGCCGGTTCGTAGCGTGCCCCTCGTATCCTCACGTTGTCGGATACGTACCATCACACCCCCAGGCAACACGGCCATTCCCGTTCGGCCAGAAACACTAGACACCTCTGCAGGATAACTGACTCCCGTTGAATATTTTTGATGATACAAGTCATACGGATTGGGTTTTGCATCCCTCCTTGATACAATTACTCGCCGAATGCGCCCCTCTGTCGTATTACTCGTGATTTTGATTTCAATCATTTCACCTATTTCTAGCTCATATGGTTTGGACACTTTATGGTCTACCAATGAAATAGGTAACCACATATCATTTCCGGAGACATCTACGATATAGCCATAATCGTTTCTCCGCTTAATGACTGCTGTCCAGGTTGCGCCGGCTACTACTTTAGAGACGTTCGCATTGCGCATTATCTCCAACGCTCGTTGGCGAGAAAAGACAAAAACACTCTCTCCGTCGACGTTGGGGATAAAATGGTGCGGCACAGCAGAGATAAAACGATTGAAGTAGCGTTCTGCTTGCCGTTCGTTTGCGAATCCAGCTTCAGACCACGGGATCTTCCCGAATACTGGGCCATATTTTACAGTGATGGCATTTTCCTCTTTCCACTCTTGACCATTCGCGGTGTTTACGTAGTATTTCACCTTGTCGTTGGTAGACATCACTTGAAGTTGCATAACCGTGTCGTTGGACGCCCACATGAGAAACATATTTGTCGCATGGCGCTCATCATCGAGTGTTTGCGGGTTCAATTGGGCGCCTTCCGAGGTGATATTTACGTACACTACGTCTTCGTTCATTCTTACAGTCCCCCTAGAATTCGAGTTTTGCGCTCCAAACTTTTCCGTCAAAGTGCACGCCAAGGACTTTCTTATATCTAAGGCGTTCGCATCTTTCATGCGCATGACGTAAAGCAAGGTTAGTTAGTTCCGAAATGTCTTCTGCAAACATGCTGTCAGGTTGCGGTATTTCAAGAAGTGTTAGTGTAACAATGCCAGATTGTCTGATTCCATTAAGACGACCCTCAACACGAATTGTTTCACCCTTTTTGAGCTGCTTGCGGTTTTCCCGGCGAACGACACGCCGCAGTATACGGGCTTCTTCTTCTGCCGTACGCTCAGACGTGTTCTCTGTCACAAGCGAGTCACCCCCATTTACCAAATTCTTGTCTTATACCGATATTTTCAGGCAGGATTATCTAGATTTCGTGATAAAAACGTGCCACTTTACTTTTTTGCAGCGAGCGCACAGGTTATCACAAGCGTGCCCAAGAGAATATAGGGAGCAAAGGCTATACGTTTCACACGGTTTCGTTTTAAGAATGGATGTATCCATCGGCGGAATGGTTTTGGCATTGAGTACCTATGGCGTCTAAGTACTGGAATGATGAGTCGAATTAACGCAGCAGTATTTGAGACCACGAACACACACAACATAGATGTTGGACCCAGAATGCTACCCAGTGCCGAGAAAAGTAACACATCACCAATTCCGAGGCGCACCATTTGAAACATCAGTAGTCCTAGTCCTAAACCAATTGCAGCTCCTACACTTGACTCGATGAGCCCGTGTAACCCACTTAACAAGAGTCCCGATAGGAATCCACCAATAAACCCGCATAGAATGGACAGCATAGGAATTGTGAAATCGCGGATATCTTGATAAGACGCCCAAAGGAGCATACCTAGAGCGAGGCAAGAATCGACGCAAAAAGCCCCCATTACTGCCCCACTCCTACCCGCTCAAATACCACATAGCCTTGATCCGAATAAACGAGTTTCCAATCCGGAAGGTCACTTAGCAATTCATTTAATGCCTCTTTACTTTGAATACAAACGACGTTTACGTGTTCCTGGTTCAGGTACTTTTCAGCACCTTTTTTTGCATCTAGAATCGTGCTGAATTTTTCCATGTATCCGTTTTTCAAATAGATTTCCGTGCGTCCGTCAATGCTTACTGGTACACCCATCGTTTCAAGCGTTCCACCGATGTTGTAATCGTTCCATACCCGCCACGTTGGATGCTTTTGTTCAATCTGCTTTACGACAACTACTGCATGTGGTTCTACGCTCGCGTTGGCATTCGCGTACAGACTGCCGTGTACTGAACTGATGCCTTCCACAATAAGCAGGGACAAACCAATGAATAGCCCAAGCCGTAGTGCCGTATATAGCTCCCGCGGGAACCGAAACCTCTTAAACCGAGCGTAAAGGGACTTTGGTATATATTTGGTGCGAGGCGCAAATGCCCATACGGTAAGGATAAGCGCATAGGATCCAAATCTGACCGATTTTAAAAACATCAAAAAAACAATTACTGCCCAGATCGTTTGAAAGAGTTTGAGTCGCTCTTTGTTTTGTATGCGTATTACGAGCATAACTGCAATAATGAGACTCAAGGACGTCGTTATCCATTCGGTAATTGTGGCCGGTTGCCATTCCATGATGTAGTTCTGTACGCCTGATTTTGCGGAGAGCCATAGCGCAAATCGATATATGCTGAAGCCCTGTGGATTGATAAGTGATACAGAAAAGAGTACCCCTGTTGTCACTAATGACCTAAAGAAGTCTTGTCTAACACTACGCTCATGCTGTATCCAATGCGTTTTAACAGATGGAATGAGCGTGATGAGCCCTATAGAGAGTGTGAACAACCACTCTAACATGAACGAACCATGCATGTTGACCCAAACGATTTGTAAAAGAGATAAAGCTACGATTCGCAGTAACCATTTCTTTATACGGAACACGATCCACAATGTGACTACCATGAACAGATACGAAAATGTCTCTGCACGGATTTGGTCCCAGGGCGTTGAGAGAATTCCGGCTATAATGGCCCAAACTCGTGCATAAGGGACATTGGAATATCTCAATACATCGTGAAAAATACTCCAAGTTAGCAAGGATACTAAAGTCATCATGGCGACAACGCCGCGATAACCTAAATAATGACTGACCGTATAAAGTAATAGTTCAAATCCCCATTCTTGCGGCATCCAACGTTGTCCAACGGCAGTCCATGTTCCATAAACGTGCATAGGAACGCTTTTGTGTAAAGCGATCCATTGACCAACCCAGTTTGACCACATTGTGTCCCCGGTTGAGAACGGAGTGGAATAAAACTCGATAAAAAAGAAGGCCAGCACAGCTAAAAAAGCTGCTTGGCTGACCCATGAGGTTTTAAGAGATACGTTACGTGATCTGCTTGTTAATACAGTTATTACCGCCATGCCGATGCACCCTCACGAAAGCGACCGGGTACTCTTGCACTTGTATCCACTTCTGAACCGGTATCAATATTTTTGCCTTCACGAGGTGGATTTGATGGAAGTGGTGTCTCATCATTTGCCAAGGCAGCAGTCTCCTGTTGTTCTTGCTTGTTTGGTTCTGAAGCACTGGCTAGCAATGTATTTGACGTAGAGTTTGGTTGGTTGTTTTCCTTTTCTACGCTTTGATCCCGCGTTTCAGCGTTTTTGTGTTGCACACTTTCTCGTTCACTTTCTCGTTGTCGAACTGTCTCACTTTTGTTTGAATCTGCCATAAGGCATCCTTCAGCGTTCTTCCATTGCGCATCATGAGCAATTACTTGATTTGGGTGGAATCCCTGCAATTCTGACTCAAGAATCATGGCCCCACCTCCGACAAATATGGTCGTACGGACTCGGTTTTGTCGTGTTCCCCACAGGTCTGAGATACACGACTTCAACACAGTCGCAAGGTCATTTTTTGCTTGCTCAACTTCACGAGAGAGATCCCAATCTTTGCCGCCGTAATACATGCTGCCGTGGTGTAAGACGCGGTCTGCAAGGTCAGTGTCCATGATATCGCCCGTTTGAGTTTCGAGACTCCGACGGATGACTTGTGTGAGATCCCGGGTACCGTGAGTAATTGTGCCCGAGATTTCATCATGGATTATCATGTCTCCACCAAAAGTCTCGAGTACAACAACATCTGTGGTATCACCGCCAATATCAACGACTGCAATATATCCGTCTTTTTCCGTGTCGAACAACTCCGGCATCGAAGGAGCTAACGCATATGCGGCTACAAGAGATTGAGGATACTCGCTGACGCTACGAATTGACACAGTGACAGGTTCAGACTTGTAGCGTCCGATAGTTTCGCTTTTACCCCGAAGTCTGGATGATAGCTTGCCCTTCACCGTATGGAACTGACTGTAAGGGTAGTCTAGTGTAAGGTCTACAGCCTCGTTATCCGTAACGAGCATAGACAACACCGTCCATATGAGCACTTCGGCTGCTTCTCCATCGAATCTGTCTCGACCAAAAACATACTCCGGGAGCAAGCCAAAACGTTCTGCCATTTTGCCCACAAGATAATCTTGGCCCTTTACTGTGACTTGAATCGATTCTTCAGAGGCTGGCTGTTTTCTTGAGAGCGAAAAGACTGAGCGGTGTTGTCCGTGTGCAACGACGGAACGTAACATGACTCGGTCACCTTTTTCGTTGATTGCCTTTACAAATCGATTCCCCAAATCAATAGCGATTTTCATTTGATGTTTGCCTCCTAGAAATACGTGTTAATTGAATACTGATGTCCATTTATAAGCCGTGTTTGCGGGCAGAATGCCCGGTATTTCAGTAACTTTCCCGTTCTTCTCAACATAAGTGTCAGGCACACCGGTAATCCATTTTTTTGAGTTTCCGTTCAAAGCAACGACTGTTTCTTTGAGATTCAAAGACTTTGCCTCTTTTTGCACGTTCTCAAGTTCTGTTTTCACCGTCTCATTTGGCTTGGGCCATGTGACGACAATTGTAGGTTCGTGTTTGTACTTCCCTCCGCCTAACTGTTGAAGTATAGAAGGGTCCATGTCCGAGACAAATACGACTGGAGAATCGGCCACATCCAACGTTTTAGATTGCCCTGTGGACGTTATAACGGGGATAGTATGGTATTGCTGAGCCTGCTTAGACGAAACAGTATGTTCACGTGCTTGAAGCGAAATGAGGTGTGCCGTGGTATTTTGAGCCGACTTTACTGGTGTCGACTTTGACTCAAGAGGTTTTTCGGTAGATACTGACGTTCCCTTTCCTTGCGAGAATGCAAAATATGATATACCGCCACCTACGACAACAATCACACTAAGTGCAATAGAACCGATTGTCCGTTTTTTCAAGAAAAGAAACGCTCCTTTCGACAAATTGTGAACTAACTCAAGTTTGTCATGTGAAA
The DNA here is from genome assembly GCF_022674245.1 of Alicyclobacillus acidoterrestris. Lineage (GTDB taxonomy): Bacteria > Bacillota > Bacilli > Alicyclobacillales > Alicyclobacillaceae > Alicyclobacillus > Alicyclobacillus acidoterrestris. The sequence goes on along the minus strand of NZ_CP080468.1, from coordinate 3,936 downwards.
GGAGCGCTTTTGCGCCAAAAACGTGATGATTTTTTGTTTTAAAACTCCCATATAAATGTGTCCCATTTCTTCTTCGGGAACAATGCAGTCTCGCTCCACGGCCGCACATTTTCAAGTCTAACTATCGTACGAACGTTAGATCCGGTATATTTTGTAGCCATTTGCATGAGGTCCCCTTCATACGTTGTCCCTACGGCTGTATGACCTCTTAATTGTTGACTGATCTGTTTCGCGTCTCGTGCGACACGCAACCCAGCTTTGACGCCACTTACCGACCTTTCCAAACGTGGGTCGATGTGGAGCTCATAAATTGCACGAGACACGTTAGAATACCCCGTCAGTTTCCGTACTCTCCCGTTCAACCAAGGATGAATAGGATATGCAACAATACTCCCCACCATATAATCTTGCCGCAGGATTTTTACCCAACCCATGTAGAGTCCAGTTAACACCGCAAAACCAGCTAAAATCTCCAGTCCATCGTCGGTCTTGAAAATTCCATCAAAGCTAACTATGAGCAGAATAAAAAGAGGAAACAGAATGTATTTTGAGCGACGATGCATCAGATATGTGAGAACAACGGTTAAGACGTGTAGAGGGCTGTACACGGAAAATACAAGAGAAAGTAGTTTTACCAAACGGTCACTATTTTTCACTCACTGTCCCCCCTAATCCTGGTTGTGGTTGGCGATTGCAGTCTCAGTCCATGTAATAGGCGGAGTGGACGGTGGTATATGTCCTGAGTTAAACAGCGTGTTTAAGACATCAAGAGCAGCGAATATGCCTTGTGGAACATAAGACACCGTTACGCTATAGGACGCTTGACCAGCCGAAGGGAATACGATGGATGTATTAGAGATGTTCACCACGCTTGATAAGTCAAGCTTCTGCGATTCTAGTTGGAACGTCGTGTTAGCAACGGACGTTGCCTGGCCTTGATTTACACCGTCGGTGAACGCAGTTCCACCAGGTTGCGTACCTATCGTATAACTTGCTTGAGTCGAGGCACTTGTAGCTGCCGCTTCCGCTGCGTCGTACACAATAGCATGAGCCTGGGCTAGCTTATAAGAATCGACGATAAACCACATCACAAGAAGTGATATCGGTATAGCAAATAATACATATGTTGTTGAGTCCTCCAAATCACCCCGCAATCGTCTAATAAGCTTGAGCCTGGAAAGTAACTTGCTCACCATTTGCCAATGTCACCTCCCCTGACGAATCACTCGAATCATTAGCATTCACTTGAATTTCATTCGAGGAAACTTGGGATGTACCGGAGAGACCCGAGCCACTCACGGTTGCCCCGCTCAAATTTTGACCAAAGATGTCAATAATGTACGCCCCGTCGCTCGTTTGCATCATGACGGCCGTAACTGTACCTGAACTACTTGTCTTGGCCCAAGTGACTCCTAGATCGTCACTCGTGGCCAAAGCGTTTGCTATTTGACCTTGAGGACCATAGTAGGCTACATAGTCTTGCGATGATGAGGACCCACTATTTACGCTCTGAGACACGCTTTCACCGCTTGCAGACCATATAAGATATTGGCCAGTAGTTGCATCGTATATACCGATCCCGTTTGTCCCATCTCCTGGTGTCCCCGATGATGCTGTTATCGTTACAGCGGTCCCAATGGACGGCGTGGTGTTACTAGCCGAGATCGACGCACTATACTGAGTCGTTCCTGTGGTATTAGCAACAAAGTAATATGTGTTTGAACCGTTTGACGTTGAGACTGTAACGTACATGTCATCGCCGGGGTTAATGCGCTCTGTCCCCTTACCGTAGTTCTGAATTCCCGATAGCTCAATTTGCGTGTCATTCCAAGAGGCGTATGTGACCGCAAGTCCACTTTGCGGACTACCTGCGTCCCACCCCTGCGTGACGTCTGCAATGACAAAGAAGGTACCAGTTACTGTCCCTGGTACACCATTTGGGGCACTCCCAAAACCGGTGCCGTTTACCGTAAGGGAGAAGTTTGTGCCCGCGGCTTGAAGCGAGACACTCGATATATTAACCGAACTTGGGGGAGCCGACTGAAGGACTGCATTTAACCCGTTCTGAGGATAATCCAGGCTTTGTATCGTAGTCCTCGTAATCGGTATAGTTCCACCTATTCCCAGATAGTGCCCTATTCCACCAAACACAGGCATGTGGTAAGTAACGGATACCTCCACCTCCTGATTGGCATTGAGAGATCGTGTCACTATGTCAGTGTTTGGATTAAATAACGTTGTACCGTCCTGTGTTGTCGGTAATGATTCAGAGATGTTCTGTACAATCTCGTTCGTTAGACTCGATGGGTCTGCGGTAACAGCAGCAATCATGCGCCCATTGTTTGCTGCATCCTGTACAAGAGCTGCGTCATGGGCATACTGGATAAGAAATAGGACAAATGGTAGGAGAATAAGCGTAATAACTGTCCACCACCAACGGGTAATTAGGGTAATCATTGCAAATAAGTCACCCCACTTTCATCCTGAGCGCTCAGCATGTATGTTCGGCTAAACCTGAGTGGGATCGTTGGCCCGGTCATACCAATGAAATTCAGAAACGGTGCAAAAATTGGCTGATTATACACTAATGTCAGTGTTTCCTCACCGTTACTTACGTCTGTCGTTATCAACATGTCGTAGTCACTTTCAAACAATATCCTTCCATTCATCTGCGTCGGTAAATTTGAGCCAACTTCCTCGTTCGCCATATCCAATAAGGTTTGGGTATCCCCACCTTGTATTGCTACCTGCTCAGCATTAAATAACACGGTGTCCATGGTGGACACCGTGTGCGCGAAAGGAAGCCCTAAGACGAAGACAACGCAAATGACAATAATCCAAAGGCCAATGAGCCATACTTTTGTCCAAAATTCTTCATCCATAAGGCACCGCCCGTTTAATCCGTGTAGTCTGAAATATTGAAGTTTGATGAGACTGTATTGACGCTCGAAGACATGTTGTCACGCACCAGATGGAATACTTGCGGCCCAATGAACATTACGATCCCAACAACTACAACAACAAAAATCCAACCACGACCTGTAATTTCTTCAAGACTCCCCCGGAAGGACATTTTTGTAGACTTCTCTTTTACACGTTTGGCCTGACGTTTACTCCACTCTTTTACTACTTGCAGTTTTTCCACGGCTCTACGCTCCTCATTGTGTATACGAATAAAAATTAAGCTGACTTGATGTGGTACTTACAGAGTTCGATGTGGAAGTTCGAATAAACTGAATCACTGGTGGGCCAACAAATACTAGCACAAGAAGTATGGCGGCCAGCATGACCCATGTGCGTCCCGACAGTTCCTCAAGACTGCCGCGCAACTTCTTAAACATGAAGTGCATTTGAAAACATCCCCCAGATGTAACACATGGTTAAGAGGATCAGGGGACTAATGAAGAATCCCATAAACCTCATATACACACCTTGCTTATGACGAGCCTGTGCTTTGGTCATTCTTAAATGCTCTTGGTGTGTAATGTTGTCTAGGATGTTCGTCAGACTCTTGGATAAGTCAGCTTTCCTCTTTGACGTCCGTCGAAGTTCGTCGGCGACCATTTCTAATTCCTCGCTCGGTGACGCTTCAGCAAGAATGTTCATCACTTCGTCGAACGTAAGTCCTTGTTGCATGAGTGGCTCGGCATCCGAAAATAATTCTTGCATACGATTCTCGACATGCCGTTTAATCAAACGCACCGCTTGCAAATTGGTACAGCCGCCTTCAACATAAATTCTCAATAGCAATATCACAGTAAAAATCTGATTTTGAATATCGCGTTTCGCACGCTGAATGCGCGTTCTCATTTCTAAAATGGGATATCCAAAAGCTATGGCACCAAAAATCAATGAAATTAGATTCTTACCTGTGATAGCGTGTATCAGCACGACTGTGACAACACCGAATATCCACTGCTGAGTCTCCACTTGCAT